>NZ_CP006877.1:3595000-3717500 GCF_000816845.1 Rhizobium gallicum bv. gallicum R602sp
CAGCCCCTTATCGGCGAGGATCAGCAGAGCACGGCCGCCATTGGTCGGGTCGTTGGGGATCGCCACGGTAGCACCATCAGCGAGTTCGTCCAGGCTCTTCACCTTCTTGGAATAGACGCCCATCGGGAAGTTGACTGTATAGGCGACGTCAATGATCTTGAAGCCGCGATCGGCGACCTGGTTGTCGAGATAGGGCTTGTGCTGGAACGAGTTGGCGTTCAACTCGCCATCGGCAAGCGCCTGGTTCGGCACGACATAGTCGGAAAATTCCAGAATCTCGATGTCGAGGCCCTTTGGCGCTGCAACTTCCTTCACCTTCTCCATGATCTGTGCATGCGGACCCGGCGTCACGCCAATCTTGATGGTTTCGGCCGCGGCAGCAGTCGCAAAGGCGGCTGCGAAGGCGGCCGCGAGGATGATTTTCTTCATCGGTTTTCTCTCCTTGGGTTATAGGGCAATTCGATCAATTCTTGCGGGATCGCTTGTCGAAGCGGCGGGCAAGCGCATCGCCGGCGCTCTGCACGGCTTGGACGAGCAGTATCAGGACGATGACGACGACCAGCATCACATCCGGCATGAAGCGCTGGTAGCCATAGCGGATGCCGAGATCGCCGAGCCCGCCGCCGCCCACAGCGCCGACCATCGCCGAATAGCCGATGAGGCTGACCAGCGTCATCGTGAGCGAAAGTGTCAGCGCCGGACGCGCTTCGGCGAGAAGCACCTTGCGCACGATCTGCATCGGGGTCGCACCCATGGCGCGGGCGGCTTCGATCAGGCCCTTGTCGACGTCGCGAATGGCGGCTTCGACGAGCCGCGCGAAGAACGGAATGGTTGCGATCGTCAACGGTACGATCGCCGCCTTGGTGCCGATCGACGTGCCCGTGACGAGGCGCGTGAAAGGGATGATCGCGACAACAAGGATGATGAAAGGTGTCGAGCGCGTCGCGTTGACGATCAGTCCAACGACGCGATTGACGGAAGGCGCCGGAAAGAGCTCGCCGCGGCCGCTAGTCGCCAGGAACACGCCGATCGGCAACCCGATCAGCGAGCCGATGAAGCCGGCGATCGCCACCATGCGCAGCGTATCGAGCGTTGCCTTGCCGATGAGAAGCAGAAGATCAGGAGACATAGCCGAGCACCTCCGCAACGAGACCGTTCGCCTTGAAGAATTCATCCGCTTTCGCGCAAGTCGCATCATCCGCTGCATAGGCGATGATAAGCGAGCCGTAGGGCTCGCCGCCAATCTCGTCGACTGTTCCGGCGATGATGTTGATATCCGAACCCAACGTCTGGATAAGCTGCGAGATCAGCGGCTGTTCCGCAGTGCGCCCGAAGAACGTGATGCGCACGGCAACGCGACCGCCTTGTGTCTTGTGCGGCCGCAGGCCGGATGCGAGCGCTGCCGGAAGCTTCGAGCCCGGCAAACCGGAAAGCAATGCGCGCGTCGTCGGATGTTGCGGCCGGGTGAAGACATCGAAGGTGCGGCCGCGCTCGACGATGATACCCTTGTCGATCACCGCGACGTCGCTGGTCACGGCTTTGACGACCTCCATCTCATGGGTAATCAGAAGCACCGTCAGCCCCAACTCTGCATTGATGCGCTTCACGAGCTCGAGGATCGACTGGGTTGTCTCTGGATCGAGCGCGGAGGTCGCTTCATCGGAAAGCAAAAGCTTCGGCTGCGTGGCGAGCGCACGGGCGATGCCGACGCGCTGTTTCTGGCCACCGGAAAGTTCTGCCGGATAGCGGTCTCGTTTGTCGGAAAGCCCGACGAGATCGAGCAGCGGCTCGACGCGCGTGCGAATGGCGTCCCTGTCGAAACCGGCGATTTCCAGGGGCAGCGCCACATTGCCGAAGGCGGTGCGCGAGGACAAAAGGTTGAAATGCTGGAAGATCATGCCGATCGAACGGCGGAGCGCACGCAGGCCAGCCTCGTCCAGATCGGGAACGTTGACGCCATCGACGATGACCTTGCCGCTCGTCGGACGTTCCAAGCCATTGACAAGACGGATCAGCGTCGACTTGCCGGCGCCGGAACGCCCGATGATGCCAGTAATGGAGCCGCGTGCGACGGCGAAATCGACCGCATCGAGTGCGGTAAACGATTTCTCCTCGGCGCCGAAGCGTTTCGATACGTCTTCGAAGAGGACGGTATTTGCGGCATTGGCCGCGCTTGAAGAGTCGGAATGCATGGATGCTCTCGATGTTCAAAAAGTCCGCAGTCGCTGAATGGCTGGGCGCGCCTGATCAGGCCGGCATTCGGCAACGCATTCGGAACAGAGAGGCAGTCTTTATCATCGCACAACCGGAAGATTCAATTTGATCGGCGCATGGCTGCCATGCGCCAGGATGTAATGCTTTATGGCGGACTTCCAGTCACGATTGACAGAGAGATTTTTTCTTTGAATCGGTCAGCGCGGCAAAAAACCACCCATTGTCCAATTGTCTGGATCATGAAACGCGCGCCGCTTGCTTCTTCTCCCGCGGGGGAAGTGCCGGAGCGTCAGAGACGCGATGGGGTGAGCCACGAAAGGAGCAAACGACCGAACGACCGGACAGCAAGGAGGTCGGGTCGCCCATACGATCCCCTCAGGCGGAGGCTATTCAACCCGCCTTGTGATTGCCCGCCGGAAACTGGCTTGCCAGTTGCCGGTACCACTTACCGCTCTTTTTCACGGTACGCACCTGGGTGTCGTAATCGACATGCACGAGGCCGAAACGCATCTTGTAGCCTTCCGCCCATTCGAAGTTGTCCATCAGGCTCCAGGCGAAGTAACCGCGCATCGGGTAGCCGTCCTTGATGAGGTCGGCAACGACGGCCAAGTGATCGCTGTAATAATCGAGGCGCGGCTGGTCATCGACCTCGCCATTGACCACATCCATGTTGTAGCAGGCGCCGTTTTCGGTGATGTAGCATTCCGGCAGTTCATAGCGACGATAGAGGTCTTCAACGACGTGCTTGAGGCCGGGCGCATAAACCTCCCAGCCGATATCTGTCTTCACGTCGCTGGCACGCGGCGCTTCGGCCGTCCAGGGGAAATCGCCGTTTTTCACCGGGTCGTCGGCGACACGCAGCGGCGTGTAGTAGTTGAGGCCCCACCAATCGAGCTTCTGGCTGATGATCTTCATGTCTTCATCTTCGATGATGGGCATGCGGTCGCCGAGCGCTTCCACGAACTCGCTCGGATACTCGCCCTTGAAGACCGGATCGAAAAAAGCGCCGTTGTGGAACTGATGCGCGCGTTCGCCCGCTGCAATATCCGCCTTGCTCTGCGATCCCGGAATGACGGGCATCGCATTCAGCACCAGGCCGGCTGGCACCTTCGGCGCCTCGGCGCGGATCGCCTCGACGCCAAGACCGTGCGCAAGGTTCATGTAGTGCATGGCGTGAAGCGCTGCCTGCATGTTGCGCTCGCCCGGCGCATGGATGCCGTAGAGATGGCTGAGCCAGACGATGCACCATGGTTCGTTGAAGGTGGCGACGCTGTCGAGCCGGTCGCCGAGACGCGCCATGACCGTCTTTGCGTAGCGCTGAAAGGCGTAGGCCGTGGAGCGCGCCGTCCAGCCGCCGTCGCCTGCCAACAGCAGCGGCAGGTCCCAGTGATAAAGCGTCGCGAAGGTCTTGATGCCACGCGCCTTGCAACCGTCGACGAGGCGGTCGTAGAAATCGAGGCCGGCTTCGTTCACAGGCCCGGTTCCATCCGGAATGATGCGCGGCCAGGCGATCGAGAAGCGATAGGCCTCGACACCCATGTCCTTGATCAGGTCAAGGTCCTGTTCGAGCCGGTTGTAGTGATCGCAGGCAATATCGCCATTATGGCGGTCATAGACACGGCCCGGCATGTTGCAGAAGGCATCCCAGATAGACGCCTTGCGCCCATCCGCTTTACTGGCACCTTCGATCTGGAAGGCAGCCGTCGCGACGCCAAAGGTGAAATCGCCCGGAAAGCGGGCGGCGAGTGTCTTAGGCTCGATCATCTGAAAACCCCGTCTGGTACTGGACTGGTCGTTCGAGCGGCGGTTTACCCAAAGGAACCGGCGTTGTACAGAGTGGAAATGTCAATCCTGTAACGTTGCAGACGGACAACGGGACCTAACGGGCATTGCCAGCCTAGGCGCCGCCCCTCACGCTAACTTCTCCCCGCAAACAGGGCGAGGGAACGTCTCTCGCGCAAGCGCACGTTCCAATGAAGCGATGCGAAATATACCCTTCTCCCCTCTGGCGGGAAGAAGGTGGCGTCAGCTGGATGAGGAACTCGCCCAAGACCTTGCTATCAGACCTTGACCCAAGCCCCATTCCGCTTCGACGAAGCAACGCAGGCCTCGACGAAGGCAACGCCCTTCACGCCGTCATCGACGGTCGGATAGACCACAGCCTTGGCGACCGTTTTGCCTTTCTTGTGCGCATTGATCGCATGCGCCGCTTCCGCGTAGATCGTCGCGAAGGCTTCAAGGTAGCCTTCCGGATGACCGGATGGAATGCGTGAGACGCGGGCAGCGGCGGCACCGGAACCCGCGCCGTTGCGGGTAATCAGCCGCTTCGGCTCGCCGAACGGCGTGTACCAGAGATAGTTGGGGTCAGCCTGCACCCACTCGAAGCCGCCCTTGGTGCCGTAAACGCGGATCTTCAGCCCATTCTCATGACCGGGAGCCACCTGGCTGCACCAGAGCATGCCCTTGGCCGGCTTCTCGTTGGCTTTTGCCTTGAAGCGCAGAAGCACGTGAGCGTTATCGTCCAGGCGACGGCCTTCGACGAAACTATCGAGATCGGCCGCGAGACTATCGAGTTCGAGGCCGGTGATGAAGGAGGCAAGATTATAGGCATGCGTGCCGATATCGCCGGTCGAGCCACCTGCGCCCGACTGCGCCGGGTCGGTGCGCCAGACGGCCTGCTTGGCACCGCTCTGCTCGACAGGCTCTGTCAGCCAGTCCTGCGGATATTCGGCCTGCACGATGCGGATATCGCCGAGTTCGCCATTGGCAATCATCTCGCGCGCCTGACGGACCATTGGATAGCCGGTGTAATTGTGCGTCAGGATGAACAGCGCGCCGCTCTCGTCGGCGACCTTCTTCAGTCTTTTGGCATCGGCAAGATTTGATGTCAGCGGCTTGTCGCAGATGACGTGGATGCCCCGGCGCAGGAATTCCTTGGCTGCATCGTAGTGAACATGGTTCGGCGTGACGATCGAGACCGCCTCGATGCCGTTCTTAAGCTTCGCCTCGCGGATCGCCATTTCCCGGTAGCTCGCGTAGGTGCGCGACGGGTGGAGGCCGAGATCGCGGCCCGATGCGATCGCCTTTTCCGGTGTCGACGACAGCGCACCTGCGATGAGCTCGTATTGATCGTCGATGCGGGCCGCTATGCGATGCACGGCGCCGATGAAAGCACCCGCTCCGCCGCCGACCATGCCGAGGCGGATGCGCGGCTCGCGCGCCTGTTCCGTTGATCCTTCAATTGCCATAGATTCCTCCAAAGAAATGAGTGTTTGCCGACGGTGCCGCGGTAGCCGGATGAGGGGGGTGGGGCGGACGTAGTCTTTCGCTGCGTGCTCAAGACGTCGCTCCGCTGCGCCCCCTCATCTGTCCTTCGGACAAAAGCTGGGCTCAGAGCCCGAGCATGCGGCGGTTCGCCGCCTGGTCCGTACCGCTGCCGGCAAAATCGTCGAAGGCCTTCTCCGTGACGCGGATGATGTGTGCCTTGACGAACTCAGCACCCTCACGCGCCCCGTCTTCCGGATGCTTCAGCGCGCATTCCCATTCGACAACGGCCCAGCCGTCGAAATTGTTGGCCGTCATTTTCGAGAAGACGGCGCCGAAATCCACCTGGCCGTCGCCGAGCGAGCGGAAGCGGCCAGCGCGATCGACCCAGCCCTGGTATCCACCATAGACGCCCTGACGCCCGGTTGGATTGAACTCCGCATCCTTGACGTGAAACATCTTGATGCGATCCTTGTAGATGTCGATGTTATCGAGATAGTCGAGGCACTGCAGGACATAGTGCGATGGATCGTAGAGCATGTTGGCGCGCGGATGGTTGCCGACCCGCTCCAGGAACATCTCGTAGGTGACGCCATCATGCAAATCCTCGCCGGGATGGATTTCATAGCAGACGTCGACGCCGCACGAGTCGGCATGGTCGAGGATCGGCTTCCAGCGGCGGGCAAGCTCATCAAAGGCCGTTTCGACAAGACCGGCCGGACGCTGCGGCCACGGGTAGATGAAGGGCCAGGCAAGCGCACCTGAAAAGGTCGCATGCGCGTTGATGCCGAGGTGCGTGGAGGCTGTCAGCGCCATCTTGACCTGCTCGACCGCCCATTCCTGCCGCGCCTTCGCATTGCCGCGCACTTCCGGTGCGGCAAAGCCGTCAAAGGCCTCGTCGTAGGCGGGATGCACGGCCACCAGCTGGCCTTGCAGGTGGGTCGAAAGCTCGGTGATCTCGATACCGTTTTCGCGCGCCTTGCCGGCGAATTCGTCACAATAGTCCTTGGAGCTGGCAGCCTTCTTCAGATCGATCAACTGACCGGCCCAGGTCGGAACCTGCACGCCCTTGTAGCCGATATCAGCCGCCCATTTGGTGATCGCATCCCATGAGTTGAATGGCGCGGCATCGCCCGCAAACTGCCCGAGGAATAGCCCGGGCCCTTTGATCGTTTTCATGTCGGAATCCTCCCTGATGATCGACCGTAAACGTTTATGATGGCTTCTAGCACGCGGTTTGGCGGGAGCGTGGGCCCACGCCCTTGCGGCAGATGCAGCTGAAAAGCCGAAAGTCAAACCGAAGCGAACTAATCATGCCTGTCTGGAGGCCGCAAGAGGTACGTGCCGCATTCTTGATCGCAGCGCGTGCGCAAGTAAAGAAAATGCGTCCATCCTTGCGAATGGGCGCATTGCAGTCAAAAGATCAGAACGGAGAATCCGGGAAGTAGAAGTCCTTGGCGTTATCCTTGGTGATGAGCGTCGCGTCGAGGATATAGGTACCGCGCACCGGAACCTGATCGTAGAAATTTGCTGCCGTCATTTCCATCGCCGTGCCGACCATCGCCGGCGGATAGAGAACGTCGACCGGGATCAGCTTGTCGCCGTCCATGACCTTCTTGACCATGTCCTTGGAGCCGGCGCCGGCGATAACATATTGGATGTCCGTACGCTTAGCCTGCTCGATGGCCTGCAGCACGCCCACGGCCATGTCGTCGTCCTGGCACCATACGACGTCGATCTTCTGGTACTTCGTCAGATAGTCCTGCATGACCTTGAAGGCGTCGTCGCGGTTCCAGTTGCCGTACTGGCGGTCGAGAACCTTGACGTTCGAACCGGCGATGCCCTTGTCGAAGCCGTCCTGGCGCTGCTGGTCGATCGGGATCGGCAGGCCGCGGATGACGACCACCTCTGCATCCGGCGTGTTTTCCTTGATGTACTTGCCGGCGACTTCGCCGAGCGCGGGATTGTTGCCCGCGATGTAGAGGTCGCGAACAGAACCATCGTTGTTGCTCGGCGCACGGTCGACGAGCGCCACGAACTTGCCGGCGTCCTTGATTTCCTTGATGGCGTTGACGAGCGGATCCGGATCCGACGGCAGGATGACCAGGGCATCAATGCCTTGTGTCGCAAGATCCTGCACGGCGTTTGCCTGGCTTGCGGCATCTGGCGAGGTCTTGACGATGACGTTCAGGCCCGGATGTTCGGCCATCAGCAGCTTTGCCACACGCTCTGCATGGAAGACGACGCCGGCCGTCCAGCCATGGTCGGCTGCCGGAATGGAAACGCCGATCGTTACCTTCTTGTCCTGGGCATACGAGACGCCCGTGAGGACCGCCATGGCGGCGATGGCCAGCCCCAAAATTTTTTTACGCATTTTTCTCTCTCTCCCAAATAAAGACTGGGCCTAGTCGATTGAGGACCGGGCGACCCATAAACCCGGTTATTCACGATTTACGCACCAGCGACCGCTGAACCAGCATGGCGATGATGATGATCGCCCCCTGGATGGCGCCGATCAGGTATTCGCTGATGAAATTCGAAAGCAGCATGATGTTGCCAACGAGTTCGAGAATGAAGGCGCCGCAGATCGTGCCCCAGACCCGGCCCGCGCCACCTTTGAGCGCCGTGCCGCCGACAACCACGGCGGTGATCGCCTGCAGTTCCCAAAGGATGCCCGTGGTCGCCGAAGTCGAGCCGAGCCGCGGCACATAGAGAAGCACGGCGATGGCGACGCACAGGCCCTGGATGACGAAGGCGATGGTGCGCACGCGATTGACGGCGATGCCGGAATAACGCGCCACATCGCTGCTGGAGCCGACCGCCACGACATGCCGCCCATAGCGGGTGCGGTAGAGGACGAAGGCTGCAACGCCGGTGACGGCAAGGATCACGGCGATCGGAACCGGCACGCCAAGGATGGAGCCGAAATAAGCCGGGCGGTAGAGTGCCTGCAGTTCGGGCTCGCGAAGCGTGATGGCGCCGCCCTGGGAAAGCCAGGTGGTCAAACCGCGATAAACGCCCATGGTGCCCAGCGTTGCGATGAAAGGCTCGATCTTGCCAACGGTGGTGATGAGACCGTTCGCAAGGCCGCATGACGCGCCAATTACGATCGTGAGCACGATGGCAGCCGTCAGCATCAGCCCCGGATCGGCGATCGCGCCGGAATTCATGAAAAGGATCATCAGGCTGGCGACGAAAGCGACCATCGACCCCACGGAAAGATCCAAGTCACCCGCCGAAATCACGAAGGTCGCACCCACGGCAATGATGGCAATGAAAGCGCTTCTCGTCGCAACATTGGCAAGGTTCGTGATGCCGATGAAATTCGGATTGACCAGCGCCCCGACCACAAGAAGCAACGCCAGCGCCGCGAAGGGCGCGACCGCCCGAAGATCGACGTCGCGCCAGGAACGGCGCCGGCTTTCCTTTTCGATGCTTTCCTCGCTTATACTCATGTTCAAAACCAACCTCCCGTCCCATTGTCCTGGGAATTCGCCGCCACGCCTCGACCGGATTATTTCGCCTGATCAGGCAGCAACCTTTTTTTTCAATCCCGCCGCGTAGCGCATGATTTCCTGTTCGGAGATCTCATCGCCCTCCAAAATACCGACGATCCCGCCTTCGCGCATTACGGCAATACGCGTGCAAAGTCCGATCACCTCCGGCATCTCCGAAGAAACCACGATGATCGAATGACCATCGCGGGCCAGTGCCGAAATGAAATGATAGATCTGCTGCTTGGTGCCGACATCGATGCCGCGGGTCGGCTCGTCGATAATGACGATCTGCGGCTCGATCTCCATGACTTTCGCCAGTAGCAATTTCTGCTGGTTGCCGCCGGACATGCGGCCGGCAATGATATTGCCGTCCCTGACGCGGATGTCGAAGCGGCGCCGGGCCCTTGCCATCGCAGAGGCTTCGCTCGCAGCGCTCAGATAGCCAAACCGGCCATGCTTGTCCAAGGATTGCAGGGTAAGGTTGGCGATCATGCCGGAGTTGAGAAGCAGTCCCTTGGACTTGCGGTCCTTGGTCATGTAGGCCAAGCCTGCGCGATTTGCGGCATGAACGTCGTGCGGGGGCACGGACTGCCCGTTGACCGTGACGTCGCCCGATGCGCGCGAGCGCAAACCCATGATCGCCTCCATAAGCTCGGTGCGACCGGATCCGATCAAGCCGGAAAAGCCGAGGATCTCCCCTCTCCGGACCTCGAAACTGGCATCACGGACATAGTGGGTCGATACGGAATTGACGCTGAGCACGACCTCTCCGTCGACATCGGGCTCGTTCTTGGCGGGATAGAGGCTGGAGAGCTCCCGCCCGACCATTAACTGGGCGATCGATTCGCCATCGAGGATCGAGGTAGGCGAGGTCTTCACCCATTGGCCGTCGCGCAGCACCGTCACCCGGTCAGTCAGTTCCATGACTTCGTCGAGCTTATGGGAAACGAAGACGAAGCTCGTTCCCTGATCGCGAAGCTTGCGCACCTGGTTGAACAGGACGTTGATCTCCTCGCGCGATAGCACCGCGGTCGGTTCATCCATGAATACGATCCGCGCGTTGCGGCTGATCGCCTTGGCGATCTCCACCATCTGCTTGTCGGCGATCGACAGCGTGTTGATCTGCGCATTCACGTCGACATGCGAGCCGAGGAGATCAAGGACGCGCCGAGCCTCGGCGCGCATATACTTGCGGTCGAGCACGCCGAAACGCGTGACTTCGCGACCGAGAAACAGGCTCTCGGTGACGGTCAAATGTTCAGCGAGATTGAATTCTTGGTGAATGATGACGATGCCGAGCGCCTCTGCGGCACCGTTGGGCGGCAGCTTCACAGGTTCGCCGTCGAGCAGGATTTCGCCGGAGCTAGGCTCTTCGAAACCGGAAAGGATCTTGACGAGGGTGGATTTGCCGGCGCCGTTTTCGCCCATCAGCGCATGGATTTCGCCGGCGCGAAGGTCGAAATTGACGCTGAAGAGCACCTGCACGCCGCTGAACGATTTGCTAATTCGCCTTGCCGACAGCAGCACCGTACCTTCGACCGTCTCCGGACCCATTCTTCCCTCCCCCACGGCTCCCGTCCGCATTATGCGACTGTGTAAACCTTTACATTGGCGATGTAAAGGTTTACATCATTGCATACATGAGAATTTTTCAGCGTCGCCTTTGACCTTCGGGGAAGTCTGTGTAGTGTCCCGGTCAAGACGAGACCCAAGGCAGAGCGCAGTGTCGAATTCCACTCCCGCAACAATCGAAGACGTCGCCCGAATTGCCCAGGTTTCGATTGCAACGGTCTCTCGCGCGATCCATATGCCCGAGAAGGTCGCGAACTCGACACGCCTCAAGGTCAACCAGGCAATCGCCATCACCGGCTACACGACGAACGCGATGGCGCGCAGCCTGCGGCTCGGCCGCTCGAACATGATTCTCGTGGTCGCGCCCGACATCGGCGACCCGAATTTCTCCAACATCCTGGTCGGACTGGAAAATGAAGCGCGCGCGCACGGTTACGGCATTCTCATCGGCCATACGCAGAACGATGCGCAGCGCGGCCTCGAATACCTGAAGTTCCTGAATTCCAATCAGGCGGCCGGGCTGATCCTCTTCACCGGCATCCTGCCCTTCGGCCACCAGACCATGACCGCGCGCCTGCCGCCCAGCGTCGGCGTCTTTGAGCCGGTCTTCAACGGCGGCATTCCCTATGTCGGCGTGGACGACGTGGCGGGCGCCCGCAAGGCCGTCGACCTGCTGATCGCCGAGGGCCATCGGAAGATTGCCTTCATCGGCGATTCGCGCACCCGCCTGGCCTACAGCCGGCGGCGCATGGGGTATGAGGCCGGAATGGATGCCGCTGGCGTCAGTCCCGACCTTCGGATTGTCTTCGAGGGCGACGGCACGATCGAAAGCGGCCGGCTGGCGGTCGAACAGCTTTTTATGCGCGATACCCTGCCGACGGGCTTCATGTGCGTCAACGACCAGACCGCCATCGGTGTGATGATCGGCCTCGGCGCGCGCGGCTACGATATTCCTCGGGATTTTTCCGTGACCGGCTTCGATGACGTGCCTCAAGCCGTCTTCATGTCACCCTCGCTGACGACGATCCGCCAGCCACGCACTGCCATCGGCAAGCATGCCATGGCGCTGCTGCTCGAGCTCCTGTCAGACGGTCAGCCCGCCGAGACGGAAATCCTGCTCAGACCCGATCTGGTGGTCCGCAACTCGGTCTCTGCGCCCTCGCGCAACTGGACAAGGAAGTAAGAAGGACGGCGGCAGC
Source organism: Rhizobium gallicum bv. gallicum R602sp (assembly GCF_000816845.1). Lineage (NCBI taxonomy): Bacteria > Pseudomonadati > Pseudomonadota > Alphaproteobacteria > Hyphomicrobiales > Rhizobiaceae > Rhizobium > Rhizobium gallicum. Next base: position 3,606,747 of record NZ_CP006877.1, read on the forward strand.
CGAATGAAAGCTGCAGCCGTCCCGCATTGCTTAAACGTAGCGGTTGACGACGTTTTCCAGCAGTTCCTGTTTGCCGGATTTCGGCTGCGGGTTGATGTTCCTCGTCTCAACCCACTCTGCGATCTCTTCCAGCGAGTATTCGCCGCGCAAGAGCTTCTGGCCCTCTGCGCCGTTCCAGCCGGCATAGCGATCCTCGAGCGGTTTGGAGAGCGCCCTGTCCTCGATCATCTTGGCCGCCGCCTTAAGGCCGCGAGCGCAGCAATCCATGCCGCCGATATGGCCGATCAGCAGGTCTTCTGGATCGAGCGACTGGCGGCGCAACTTGGAATCGAAGTTCGTGCCGCCGGTCTTGAAGCCGCCGCCTGCTAGGACGTGGTAATAGGCCAGCGCCATTTCCGGGACGTTGTTCGGGAACTGGTCGGTATCCCAGCCGGACTGGTAATCGTTACGGTTCATGTCGATCGAGCCAAAGATGCCGAGCGCGTTGGCAAGCGCCAGCTCGTGCTCGAAGGAATGGCCGGCGAGGATCGCGTGGCCCTGCTCGATATTGACCTTCACCTCATTTTCCAGGCCGTTCCTCTTCAGGAAGCCGTAGACGGTCGCGACGTCGTAGTCGTACTGGTGCTTGGTCGGCTCCTGCGGCTTTGGCTCGATGAGGATCGTGCCCTTGAAGCCGATCTTGTGCTTGTATTCGACGACGAGGTTGAGGAAGCGGCCGAGCTGATCGAGCTCGCGCTTGAGATCGGTGTTGAGCAGTGTCTCATAGCCTTCGCGGCCACCCCAAAGCACGTAGTTTTCGCCGCCGAGCTTCTGCGTCGCATCCATGCAGGTCTTCACCGTCGCAGCCGAAAATGCAAAGACATCCGGATCCGGATTGGTCGCGGCACCCGACATGAAGCGGCGGTTCGAGAAGAGGTTCGCCGTGCCCCAAAGCAGCTTGACGCCGGTCGCAGCCTGCTTTTCGGCAAAGTAGTCGACAATCTCGTTGAGGTTCTTCGTGTTCTCGGCAAAGCTGTTGCCTTCCGGGCGAACGTCGGCGTCGTGGAAGCAATAATAGGGCGCGCCGAGCAGCTGGAAGAATTCGAAGGCGACATCGGCCTTCAGTTTGGCTGCCTTCATCGTGTCTTCGAACCAGGGACGCAGGAAGGTCTGGCCGCCGAAGGGGTCGCCACCCGGCCAGGTGAAAGTATGCCAGTAGGCAACCGCAAAGCGCAGGTGATCTTCCATGCGCTTGCCCATGACAATTTCGTCGGGCTGGTAGTGGCGGAAGGCCAGCGGATTGGTGCTGTCCGGCCCCTCGTATTTCACTTTCTGGATATCTCCGAAAAATCCGGTGCTCATGGTGTGATCTCCTTGGGTTTCACTCTTGTTGGTTATGCAGCCAGGCGCCCCTCACACTCCCTCTCCCACCGACAGAGGGGGAAAAGGCGGCGCCGCAAGTACTTTTTCCCAAACGGGGAGAAGGTGCCGGCAGGCGGATGAGGGGCCAGCCTCGATCTCAATGCGCCAGCGATTTGATCGCCGGATAAAGCGCCCGATAGCGCCTGTAGGCATCCTCATAGGCACCACTCAAAGCGGCGACCGGCTCGATCGTTTTTGCCGTCTTCGGCGGCGTGCAGACTGAAACCGGCTCGGCGCCCGTCGCCGCGATCAGCCCAAGCCTCGCCGCCCCGAAGGCGGCGCCGAAATCGCCGTCGGCGGGCATATCGACCGGAACGCCGAGCGCCGTTGCAATCGACGCCAGCCAATAGCGCGAGCGCGAGCCGCCGCCGATGGCGGTGACGCGGGATATATCGGTGCCTGCCGAACGCAGCGCTTCGAGATTATCGCGGATTGCGAAAGACACACCTTCGAGCACCGCCTGTGTCAGCACAACCCGACTGCTCTCATGCTCAAGGCCGATAAAGGCGCCACGGATGACGGCATCATTGTGCGGCGTGCGTTCGCCTGAAAGATAAGGAAGAAAGGTGACACCAGAGGGTGTCTTCAGCGTCTCGCCGAGTTCGTTCGTGAGATCGGCAGCGGACTGACCAGTGACGTTCGAATGCCAGTTCAACGCATCGGTGGCCGAAAGGATGACGCCCATCTGATGCCAGGTGTTGGGCAGTGCGTGGCAGAAGGCATGGACCGCACTGTCCGGCTTCGGCAGGTAGGCGGCATTCGCCGCGAAGAGAACGCCGGACGTGCCGAGCGAGACGAAGGCCGCGCCATCTCTGACCGTGCCCATGCCGCAGGCAGACGCTGCATTGTCCCCTGCCCCGCCGGCAACGACAGTGTCGCCTGCAATTCCCCACTTCGCCGCGAGTTCGCCGCGCAGCTTTCCTGCCTGCTCGGTGCCTTCGACCAGCGCCGGCATCTGCTTTTCGTCGAGACCCGTCGCGGCAAGAAGCTCCGACGACCATTTGCGTTTGCCTGTATCGAGCCAGGACGTACCGGCAGAATCCGACATTTCGGAAATGTGCTCGCCCGTCAGCCACAGCCGCAGGTAATCCTTCGGCAGCAGCACCTTGGCGACCTCGGCGAAAATTCCGGGCTCATGCTTGGCGACCCAGGCAAGTTTCGGTGCGGTAAACCCCGGAAAGACGATGTTACCCGTCAGCTTGCGGAATTTCGGGTCGGCATCCAGCGCCGCTGCCTCGACATAAGAACGCGTATCGTTCCAGAGAATGCAGGGACGCAGCACCCTATCGCCGGCATCAAGCAGCGTCGCACCATGCATCTGGCCGGAAAGGCCGACGCCTTTGACGGCCGAAAGCTCTTTCGGGTGTTTCGCTTTCAGGCCGGCAACAGCCTCCTCCGTTGCGCGAATCCAATGCGACGGTTCTTGTTGCGACCAGCCCGAATGCGGCCGCGAAACATCGAGCGAACCATTCGCCGAGCCGATGATCTTCTGATCGCCGTCGATGAGCATCGCCTTGACGCCCGAGGTTCCGAGATCGAGACCGAGATACATGTCATTCTCCTTGCCGTTACGGCAGATTGTCTTTCAGGAATATGTCGAGCCGGATCCGCTCCTGCGCATCGATGACGGCAAGCCCGTCGGCCTTTGCCTTGAGAACCCGGATCGCACTGCGGACCTCATGGCCGGCGTTCTGGTTGAGGATCGCATCGATCGTGCCGTCGATGAGGGCTGCGCGCGTGTGGACGGTCAATTCATGGGCGACGACTGTCAGCGGGCGACTTGAGGCTCTCGCCTTCAGCGCCCTGACAAGGCCACGGTTGCCGGCGCCCAGGCTGTAGACGCCGATCACCCGTTCATGCTTGGACAACACGTCGGCGACCAGCATATGCGCCAGTTCCGGATCGTCGCGGCCTTCGAGGACCGGCAGGATGGAGAGCTTCGGAAATTCCTGCGCCATCAGCGCGGCAAAGCCTTCCAGCCGCTCGCGATGGTCGCGCACCAGCATGGAGCCGGCGAGCACCGCCACCTCGCCCTTGGCATCGCCAAGAAAACGTCCGAGAAGACGCGCTGCGGTTCTTCCGGCGGCGATATTGTCGACACCCGCATAATGATGCCGGCGCGAACCGGTGAGGTCTGAAACCAGCGTGACGACAGGAATGCCGTCGGCCACGAGCCTGTCGACCGCAGCGACGACCTCAGGTGCGTCGGTGGCGACAAGCGCAATCCCGGCGGGACGTTCATCGGCAAGCTTTTCGAGCGCCGTAACCAGAGCGGCCGGATCGAAGGCGGCAACCTCCACTGTGCGAATACTCGTCCTTTCGGACGGCGAACGGATCATCGCTTCGCGGATCTCGGCGTGCAGCCCGTGCATGAAGGAATTGTCCGAGGCGGGCAGGATGAAAACCAGCGGATAGGTGCGGCCCTTGGCGAGGTTGGCGGCGGCAACATCGCGCACATAGCCGATCTCGCGGATTGCCGTTTCCACTTTTTCGCGCGTGATGCGGCGGACACCCGGGCGCTGGTTCAGCACGCGGTCAACAGTCGCCAGACTGACACCCGCAGCAGCGGCGATATCATGAACTGTAGGCCTCATCGCTCCTCCTGATGAAACCATTATCGCCAAATTTGATGTACGTAAATCAAAAATTTCAAACGGCTGTCGAGCACCCCATAAAAAGGCCGGCATGGTCTCCCAAGCCGGCCGTCATTTCGAACCTTCGAACGCTCAGTGGCCCCCGCTGCCGCCGCCGCCGCCCTGGGGTTCCGGTTTCTTGATCATCGCGACCCCGAGGATCATGGCCACGAAAAGTACGGTCAGGATCAGGAATACGTCGCTGAAGGAGAGAATGATCGCCTGTCTGGTGGCAAGTCCGACCATCTGCTTGATCGCAGCCGAAGCACCGTCCAAGCCATAGGAGTTGAAGTTGGCAGTGAGGTTGTTCATCTGGTCGATCGCAGCCGGATTACCCCAATCCATGTTTTCCCGCAGCCGCTCGTAGTGCACGTCCTGACGGTTGGAGAGAACGGTGTTGATCACCGCAAGGCCGACTGCCCCGCCGAGGTTACGAGTAAGGTTGAACAGACCGGAGGCACCACGTATACGTGAAGGCGGCATCGTGCCGAGCGCGATGTTGTTGATCGGCACCATGCACATCATGAGTCCGAAACCGCGCAGGATCTGCGGGATGAAGAGCTCGTAGAAATCCCAGTCTTCGGTCAGGTGGGTCATGACGAAGGTGCCGGCCGCGAAGCTGGTAAAGCCGATCACCATCATCAGGCGAAGGTCCATCTTCGTCGACAGCCGGCCGGCAATCGGCGCAGTGAGGAACATTGCAAGGCCAGAGACAAACATGGTCTCGCCGATCATCAGCGAATCGTAACCGCGGATGCGCCCCAGATAGACCGGATAGATATAGGTGAGGCCGTATAGCCCGATGCCCATGACGAATGAGAATACCGAACCGAAGGAGAAATTCCTGTTGGTAAAAGCCCTGAGGTCGACGACCGGGAAGTCCACGGTGAAAGCGCGATAGAAGAAGATGATCGCGCCTGCCACTGAAGCCACAGCACCGGCGACGATATAGCTGTCGTTGAACCAGTCGTTCGAATTGCCTTCCTCCAGCACATATTCCAGCGCACCGAGGAAAACGCCCATGGAGAAAAGGCCCCACCAGTCGAACTTCCTGAAGAGCGACAGTTCCGGCTTGTCGAAGTCGATGAAATTCCAGGTGATGGTGGCGACCAGGATACCGGGAATGACGTTGACGAGGAACAGCCAGTGCCACGAGAAGGCGTGGCTGAGATAACCGCCGACGGTTGGGCCGATGGTCGGCGCAAGGGTGGCGATCAGGCCGATGATAGGCGAGACGATGCTGCGCTTCGACGGCGGGAAGATGGTGAAGGCGGCCGCAAAGACGGACGGAATCATACCGCCGCCGATGAAGCCCTGGATGGCGCGGTAAACGATCATCTGGTCGATGTTCGTTGCCGTTGCGCAAAGCACGCTCGACAGCGTGAAACCAGCAGCCGAAATAGCAAAAAGATAGCGTGTCGAGATGATGCGAGCGAGCGTTCCCGACAGCGGAATCATGATGACTTCCGCAATCAGGTAGGACGTCTGCACCCAGCCGATCTCATCCGAGCCGGCGGAAAGGCCGGCTTGGATTTCCGCCAGCGATGCGGAGACGATCTGGATGTCGAGGATCGACATGAACATGCCAAGCACCATCGCAAAGAATGCGATGAGCTTGCGCGGGTCCATTCGCTCTTCGGAAGGAGCGATCGGAACGGCGCCTGCTGTTGCGGTGGTAGCCATTGGCCTACTCCGGCTGGCTGATCACTTTGCTGCCTGCTCTCGACCGGGGGCCGTGCGGGTATCGACATCGACGACGACGCTGAGGCCGGCGCGCAAGCGGCCGCTGTCGAGCGCATCTTGAGGCAGCGCAATGCGGACCGGGACGCGCTGGATGATCTTGGTGAAATTGCCCGTCGCATTTTCCGGCGGCAGTAGCGAAAAGACGGAGCCGGAGGCCGGCGAAATCGACTCGACGGTGCCGACGATCGGATGGTCGTCATAAGCGTCGACATGCACATTGACCTTCGAGCCCGGAACCAGGTGCTGGATCTGCGTTTCCTTGAAGTTGGCATCGATGAAGAGCTGACGCACCGGAACGAGTGCCATCAGGCGCTGGCCGGGCGAAACGAGATCGCCTTCCTGAACAGAGCGGTTGCCGACGACGCCATCATACGGTGCCTTGAGAATTGTGAAGGACAGATCGCGGGCTGCCTTGTCCCGCTGAAGCTCGAGCGTGCGGACCGAACCTTCGGCCTCCCTGCGCTGCGCCTCGAGGATGGTGACGTTTGCTTCCGCCGACTTGATGGTGGCGTCACCGCCGACGAGATTGGCCTTGGCCTGGTCAAGAGCAATATTGGCAGTGTCGAGATCGGCCGTCGTGCCGACCGACTTCGCCTGGAGGTCCGCCTGGCGCTTCTGTGTGATCTCGGCGCCACGGACTGCCGCCTCGAGAGCCACCTTGGAGGCCTGGGCCTGAGCAAGCGCTGCCTTGGCTCCTTCGATCTGCGCGTCGATGCGGCTCAGAGACAGCTTCTCCGTAGCGATCTGGGCTTCGGCCTGATCGAGGGCATTTTGATAATCGCCGTTGTCGAGCGTGGCGAGCACGTCCCCGGCCTTCACCTGCTGGTTGGCGACGACATTCACCTTCGCGACATAGCCGGTGACCTTTGGCGAGATCGTTGCGATATCACCTTCGATATAGGCGTCGTCAGTCGACACCATGAAACGGCCGTTTGTCCACCACTCGTAGCCATATGATGCACCGCCGGCAAGAATAGCGAGCGCCACGATCGGTAGCACCAGGCTGCGGCGTTTCTTCTTTTCAGCCGGAGCGGTCTGCGTATCGGGGGCAGTCTGAGGGGCACGCGGAGCTTCCGCAGTCGCCGGTTCGGCAGGGACAACGGCGTCCGGCGCCGTCTCGTCCCTTGCGGAATCGCTGACAATGCGGGCGACATTCGTTTTCTGGTTGGACGACATGTGCAAAGACCGGGTAAATCGAGTGATATTGATCGAACTGAACGGTTCGGTTCAGTTGACATAAAGCGTTTTTAAAGCCATATCAAGTCATATCGAACCAGGCGGTTCGATTTTGTAATGTTCGCATCGGCGAACGCGGTTAAGGAGACAATGACGGACATTTTCAAAGATACGGTCGAAGCCCCGGTCGCAAGTGGCCGATGGGCGGCAGGAGAGGATCCGGCAAAGCGCAGGCAGATCCTTGAGGGGGCGAAGCGTGTCTTCATGAAACTCGGCTTCGATGCCGCGAGCATGAACGACGTGACGCGCGAGGCTGGTGTTTCGAAAGGAACGCTTTATGTCTACTTCGCCAACAAGGAAGAGCTTTTTACTGCGATGATGGAGACCGAGCGCGCCGCTTTTGTCGCCAGCGTGCGTGCGGCTCTCAATGCCAATCCCGATCCGGACACGGCTCTTTACGATTTCGGCATGACCTTCGTCCGGCACACAACCGAAGAAAAGGTCATCAATGCCATACGCACCGTCATCGGAGTGCGCGACCGCATGCCGCACCTTTGTCAACGCTTCTTTACCGGTCCCGAAAATATCCGGACCGTCCTCACCGACTATCTGAAGGCGCAGGTCGCCGCCGGGCATTTTGTGATCGAGGATGTCGAGCTTGCCGCTCGCCAGTTCCTGGAACTCTGCGGCGGAGGCTTCTTCAAGCTGCGCCTTTTGGGCGACATGGCGGGTCCTCCCTCCGAGGAGGAGATGAGCCGCATCATCCGCGGTGCGATCCGCGTCTTCCTTGCCGCCTATGGCGTTAACCAGAACCGGCCAGCCTAAACGCCTTCGATTTCTTTCGGCGTCGCGCTAAAATCCAGCAAAAGCGATCAAACCTGCTTGCCGGTTTTACTCTAATCAGGAGACCGCAACCGAGGAAGTGTGCATGAGTGCCATTGGACGGGCGATTTGGTTTATCGAAAGCCATTCCGCCAGCGATATCTCGTTGGATGATATCTCGGACGCCGCAGGTCTGTCGCGCTATCATCTGTCGCGCGTCTTCGGGCTCGTCACCGGCCACTCGATCAGCGGCTATCTCCGCGGACGTCGTCTGAGCGCGGCCGCATTGGCCCTGATCGGCAGTTCATCGAGCATCCTCGAGGTTGCCCTCGGCGCGCGTTACGGCTCGCACGAGGCTTTCACCCGTGCCTTTCGCGACCAGTTCGGCATCACTCCGGACGCTATTCGAAAGCAGGGGCACGTCCGCAACATCGCTTTAGTGGAGCCGATAAAAATGGACCCCGCACGCCTCAACGAACCTGAAGGACCCCGCTTCGAAAGCCTGCCGCCAATGCTTTTTGCCGGACTGCAAGAGACCTATGGGTACGGCGACAATGCAGCAATTCCTTCACTTTGGCAGAAATTCAACTCTTATTTCGGCAATATTTCCGGCCAGCGCGGCAATGCCGCCTATGGCATCTGCACACATATCCAAGGAGAAACCGAAACGTTTCGCTATATGGCAGGTGCCGAAGTCACCGATGCCGACGACCTGCCGGAGGGTTTTACGACGCTGAAAGTGCCCGCTCAGCGCTACGCCGTCTTCACTCATCGCGGCCACGTCTCCGCTATTGCGGCAACGATGCACCATATCTTCGGGACATGGCTGCCCTCCTCGGGTCTGCAGCACGCCGAGATGCCAGACATGTTCGAACGCTACGACGAGCGTTTCGATCCCCATACCGGCACGGGCATCACGGAAATCTGGATACCGGTGAAGGAATAAAAGCCTTCCCGGTTTCGTATATTCCCCTGCGCGCTTGTTTCTTGGCGCCTTCACCTTAAATTGCGGGCGTCAGATTCCATGGCGCGAGGGAAAATAGCTTATGCAAGATATCATCATGCTCGTTCAGGATCCGGCAGCCTGGGTGGCTCTGGTGACCCTGGTTGTCATGGAAGTCGTCCTCGGCATCGACAACCTGATCTTCATTTCCATTCTCACCAACAAGCTGCCGGTCGAGCATCGTGATAAAGCTCGCAAAGTGGGCATCAGCCTTGCCCTTCTCATGCGTCTTGCATTGCTCGGTACCGTGGCCTGGATCGTCCAGCTCACCACACCTGTCTTTCAGGCTTTCGGTCATGGCTTCTCTTGGAAGGACATGATCTTGATCGCCGGCGGCCTGTTCCTCGTATGGAAGGCCACCAAGGAAATTCACCACAGTGTCGATCCGGAAGATCACAACGAGGATTTCATCGCGAGTTCGGCAACGACGGGCTTTGCGGCGGCGATCAGCCAGATCCTGCTGCTCGACCTTGTCTTCTCGGTGGACAGCATCATCACCGCCGTCGGCATGACCCCGCACCTGCCGATCATGGTCATCGCCGTCATCGCCGCCGTCACCGTCATGCTGTTTGCCGCCACGCCGCTTGCGAATTTCATCGAGAAAAACCCGACGATCGTCATGCTGGCGCTGGCCTTCCTGCTGATGATCGGCACCACACTCATCGCCGACGGCATGGGGTTCCATGTACCGAAGGGCTATGTCTATGCCGCCATGGCCTTCTCGGCGCTGGTTGAAGTGCTGAACATGTTTGCAAGAAACGCCCGAATGCGGAAGAAGGCCAGCGGGCATTGACGGGATTTAGACGGGGGGCGCGACAAAAACGCGCCCTTTGCTTTTTAGCCAGGCCGCTCCCCTGGCGAGCTCCCTGTGATCGCCGAAACCAGCCGCTGATCGCCTGCCGTGATGTCCGGCGCGAAACGGGCGGCGCCCGCCCTGTCCGGCGAGATGCTGGAAATGACCATTTGCGCCCGGCGAGGTGAAGGATAGGAACTTTGCATCCTGCATGACATTGATTGGTCCAGGAAAGCGTACAAGTATCATCCGGCGATCAGCCCTAACCTTCAGAGCGGTATGACGACCCAACAGATCCTTTCCTTCGGCGTGATCGGCCTGATGATGGCAATCTTCATCTGGGACCGGTTCCGTTACGACATTGTGGCTTGTTGCGCCCTCGTTCTTGCGGTTGCAGCCGGTCTCGTTCCTTTCGGCAAGGCATTTTCCGGCTTCGGAGACGACATCGTCATCATCGTCGGCAGCGCCCTCGTCGTCAGCACCGGGGTGGCCCGCTCGGGGATCGTCGACATGGCGATCAAGCGCTTCTTTCCCAATCTGGACAAGCCGCATCTACAACTTGCCCTGTTGCTTATCGTTGTTGCGGTGCTATCAGCCTTCATCAAGAATATCGGCGCATTGGCGATCATGATTCCGGTCGCCTTCCAGTTCGCCAGGAAAACCGGCAAATCACCATCGCTCTATTTGATGCCGATGAGTTTTGCTGCGCTGCTCGGCGGCTTGATGACGCAGATAGGCACTTCGCCCAACATCGTCGTATCGCGATTGCGCGAGGAGATCACCGGTGCTCCCTTCACCATGTTCGATTTCACGCCTGTCGGCGCGACCCTGACCCTTGTCGGCATCGTCTTCTTGATCTTCTTTCATTGGCTGGTGCCGGAACGGCAAAACGAGAATCCGTCGCTCGAGGAGGCGCTCGACCTCAAAACCTATTTTTCGGAGGCGACGGTTGTCGAAGGATCAAGCTTCGACGGCAAGAAGCTGAACGAACTCCTTCAACTCGGCGACGGCGAAGTCGTGGCGACGGCGATCCTGCGCGGCCACTCCCGCATGTCGCCTTTTCCCGACGTGACACTGAAGGCCGGCGATACGATATTGCTGGAAGGCGTGCCGGATGCACTCGATCGCGTGGTGACCCATGCGAAGCTGAAGCTCTCCGGAAAGCCCATCCCGGAAGCGCGGGCGGAAGGCAATCTCGTGTCGATCGAGGCTGTCATCACCGCGGAATCGATGCTGATCGGCCTTTCCGCTCGCCAGCTCTCGCTGTGGAACCGGCGGCGGGTCAACCTGCTCGCCGTCAGTCGCCAAGGCCACAAGCTCACCGAGCGGCTGAGCGAGGTGACGCTTCGGGCCGGCGACGTTCTCCTGCTTCAGGGAAGCCGCAGGAACCTGCCTGCCTTCCTGCAGGAATTTTCCTGCCTTCCGCTTGCCCAACGTGACATCATGCTTGGCACGCCACGCCGAGGCTATGTGCCCCTTCTGATCCTCGCCGCCGCCATGGGCGTGACTGCCGCGGGCCTCACGCCGGTTTCGGTCGCGTTTTTCTGCGCGGCGCTGGCCATGGTCGTCTTTCGCGTGATCCCGCTCGTCGATGTCTATAAGTCGCTCGATGCGCCGATCCTGATCATGCTTGCAGCACTGATCCCGGTATCCGATACGCTCCGTACCACGGGCGGCAGCGATCTGATTGCCGGATGGCTTGGCGATTTCGCTGCCCAGATGCCGCCATTCGGCGCGCTGGCGTTGATGCTGGTGACCGCCATGGCAGTCACGCCATTCCTCAATAATGCCGCCACAGTCCTTGTCATGGGGCCGATCGCGGCGAGTTTCGCCGAAGCCCTCCATTACAAACCGGAAGCTTTCCTGATGGCGGTTGCTATTGGCGCCGGCTGCGACTTCCTCACGCCAATCGGCCATCAATGCAATACGCTGGTTTTCGGCCCCGGTGGCTACCGCTTCAGCGATTACCCTCGCCTGGGCCTGCCGCTCTCCTTCATCATCATCGTGGTGAGCGTGCCCGTGCTTCTCTATGTTTGGCCTGCGCTTTGAGTGCCTGGCGCCCATTTTCCTTGACGTGCGCGGTCGAATATGGCCTTAAGGCCAGCCAAACGGACAATCGGCGGATGAAGTGGGCAGAATGCCCTTATCCGGCCGGTTTCCTGATCCAGTGATCTGCATTCTTACCGCCGAACGTCGCTTTCGCAGGAAAGCCGTCCGGCATTCATTTGACGGGCACATAAAATGACAGCTTCCGGCGTCCGCGTCCGAATCGCTCCCTCGCCGACTGGCGAGCCGCATGTCGGGACCGCTTATATCGCTCTCTTCAATTATCTTTTCGCCAAGAAAAACGGCGGCGAGTTCATTTTACGCATCGAGGATACCGATGCTACGCGCTCGACCCCGGAATACGAAAAGAAGGTCCTGGATGCGCTGAAATGGTGCGGCCTGCAATGGTCGGAAGGCCCCGACATCGGCGGGCCCTATGGCCCGTACCGCCAGAGCGACCGCAAGCATATCTACGGCGAGTATGTCGAAAGGATCGTTGCTGCCGGCCACGGTTTTCGCTGTTTCTGCACGCCGGAGCGTCTGGAAAAGATGCGCGAGGCGCAACGCGCGGCAAACCTGCCGCCAAAATATGACGGCCGCTGCCTGAGCCTCTCGGCAGAAGAAGTCACCTCGCGCATGGCGGCAGGCGAACCTACTGTCGTGCGCATGAAGATCCCGGCCGAAGGCTCCTGCAAGTTCACCGACGGGGTCTATGGCGACGTGGAAATCCCGTGGGATGCGGTCGACATGCAAGTCCTCTTGAAGGCCGACGGCATGCCGACCTATCACATGGCAAACGTCGTTGACGACCACCTGATGAAGATCACCCATGTCGCCCGCGGCGAGGAGTGGCTGGCTTCGGTACCAAAACACATCCTGATTTACCGGTATCTCGGCCTCGAGCCGCCGGTGTTCATGCACCTGTCGCTGATGCGCAATGCCGACAAGTCAAAGCTGTCGAAGCGCAAGAACCCGACCTCGATCTCCTATTACACCGCGCTCGGCTATATCCCCGAGGCGCTGATGAACTTCCTCGGCCTCTTCTTCGTCCAGATCGCTGAAGGCGAAGAGCTGATGACGATGGACGAGCTCGCCGGAAAATTCGATCCGGAGAACCTCTCCAAGGCGGGCGCGATCTTCGACATCCAGAAGCTCGATTGGCTGAACGGCCGCTGGATCCGCGAGAACCTTTCGGAAGAAGATTTCCAGCATCGCGTCCTGCAGTGGGCGATGGAAAACGATCGCCTGAAAGCCGGTCTTGCGCTCTCGCAGTCGCGCATCTCCAAGCTTGGGGAACTGCCGGACCTCACGGGCTTCCTGTTCAAGTCGGACCTGAACCTTGATCCATCCGCCTTTGTCAAGATCAAGTCGCCGCCGGAAGAGATTCTGGAAATCCTCAACACGGTTCAGCCGGACCTCGAAAAGATCCTTGAATGGAACGTCGGGTCGATCGAAGCCGAGATGCGCGCCGTTGCCGATCGCATGGGCAAGAAGCTGAAGGTGGTCGTCGCACCGCTTTTCGTCGCCGTCTCCGGCTCATCGCGCTCGCTGCCGCTCTTCGATTCCATGGCGATCCTCGGCCGCGCCGTCGTACGCCAGCGCCTGAAACTGGCGTCCCAGGCGGTCGCCTCCCTCGTCGGCCCGAAGAATTGAACCGGACGTTTGCATCATGACTGAGAAGACCGAAACAGCGACCCTTTCCTCCGACGCGACGGAAGTCCGCGCCCAGAAGCTGAAGCTGCTGCGCGAACAGGTCGGCGATGTCTATCCGGCGCATTTCCACCGGACGATGACCAATGCCGAACTCGCTGCGAAATACGAGGGCCTGGAGCCGGACACCGAGACACAGGATGTCGTCACCGTCGCCGGCCGCGTCTATTCCTCGCGCAACTCCGGCATGTTCATGGACATCCATGACGCTTCGGCCAAGATCCAGATCTTCAGCCACAAGGACACGACGCCGCAAGAGGCTCGCGCCCTGCTGCCGATGATCGACATCGGCGACATCATCGGTGTAACCGGCGCGGTGCGCCGCACCAAGCGCGGGGAACTGACGATCAACGCGCAGCAGATCACCATGCTGACCAAGTCGCTTTTGCCGATGCCCGAGAAGTGGCATGGCCTCTCCGACATCGAGCTGCGCTACCGCAAGCGTCACCTCGACATCATGACCAACGAGGAATCGAAGCTCCGTTTCCAGCAGCGTTCGAAGATCGTCTCCGGCATCCGCCGCTTCATGGAGAATGACGGCTTCATGGAAGTCGAGACACCGATGCTGCAGTCGGTCTACGGCGGTGCGACCGCCGAACCCTTCAAGACGCATCACAACACGCTCAAGCTCGACATGTACCTGCGCATCGCGCCGGAACTGTTCTTGAAGCGCACGCTGGTTTCGGGCCTCACCGACAAGGTCTTCGAGATCAACCGCAACTTCCGCAACGAAGGCGTCTCGACAAGGCACAATCCCGAATTCACCATGATGGAGTGCTACTGGGCCTATGCCGACTACGAGGACATGATGGACCTCGTCGAACGCATGTTCGCCGAGCTTGCCGTTTCGGTCCATGGCAGTACGGAATTCACCTTCGTCGACAAGCAGATCTCCTTCAAAGGCCCGTTCCGCCGTGTGCCGATGCCTGACGCCGTCAAGGAAGCGACCGGCATCGACTTTCTGGCGATCAAGACCGACGAGGAAGCCCGCGCCGCCACGAAGGCCGCGGGTTTCGAAATCGAGAAGGACGCAACCTGGGGCGAATGCCTTGCCTTCATCTTCGAGGAGAAGGTCGAAAGCACGCTGATCCAGCCCGCGCATGTCACGCATTTCCCAAAGGATATTTCGCCCTTCGCCAAGGAAGTGCCGGGTGAGCCGCGCCTCGTCGAGCGTTTCGAGACCTATTGCAACGCCTGGGAACTCGGCAACGCCTTCTCCGAACTCAACGATCCAGAAGAGCAGCGCAAGCGCATGGTCGAACAGCTGGAGCAGGCTCACGCGCGCGGCGAAAAGGAAAAACAGCTGGACGAGGAATTTCTGGACGCAATTGACCAGGGCATGCCGCCCGCCGGCGGTCTCGGCATCGGCGTCGATCGCCTGATCATGCTGCTCACGAATTCCGCCTCGATCCGCGACATCATCCTCTTCCCGGCCCGCCGCAGCAAGGCGGACTGAGCAGGTTCAAAACGCGGGCGGCCGATGGTCGTCCGCCTTTCGCATGCCCAATGATCAATGGCCGGAGGCAGGAGCAGCCTTGCTGCCTTCTGGCGCAGAAACGGCTTCGCCTTCCGATGGTGCATCCCCTTCACCGCCTTTTTCGTTGCCCTCGCCTGCGGTTGCAGCGACAGCCGTCGGATCAATGCAATCGGAGCGTTGCTTGAACGAGGCGTTCAGCGCCTGGATTTCTTCGTCCGGCAAATCGATGCGCTCGCCGAAAAACAGGCCGTTCTCGCTCGCCTGACCATCGTAAAAGCGGGCGGTATAGGGTTTTCCGTTCAGCCCTTCGACCAACTGGTCGGGATGCGGGATATAAACCACGTCGGCGCCGATCGCCCTGCCGCGAATATCCGAACGCAGCGTTGGACCGTTTTCATCGAGGACCACGACCTGTACCAGATCCGGCCTTTCTTGCGCGTAAACGGCTTGCGCCACGCGGAGCGCCGTCTTGACCCGTGTCATGCCGTCCGTCGGCTCGGTCTTGATGTATTTGCGAATCCAGACGCGATCCTGCTTCTTGATGGTCACCAAGTTGACATCGGTACAGGAGACGCCGTTCGCCTCTTCCAACACCTGGCCGATGATGTTGTCCCTGCCGATATAAAGGGCAACACCGCCGGAAGCGCCTATGAACAAGGCCATTCCGCCGATCACGATCACCAATTTCCGGGAGGGCCGGAAGATGCGCAGTAAGGCCTTCACGCCAACTGCTCCGCCATCGAAAAAACTCCAACGCAATACATGCGAGTGATGCTAGTCAAACGACGTTTCGGAATGCTTAAGTGGTCTTTCGAGAAACATACCAATTCAGGCTAAAGACCAAAAAAGGTCCACCACCCGATGTGCTTGCCATGATCGGTTTGGCCGTGCTCTAAAAACACACATGGCCTTCACCCTTCGCCAGATCCAGTATTTCGTCGCCGTTGCCGAGCAGGGTTCGGTGACGCGCGCCGCGCAGAATCTTTCCATCTCGCAATCATCGGTCACAGAAGCGCTGAAGGAGTTGGAAACCGACCTCGGCGTCGAACTCTTCGAACGTCACCCCCGCGGCCTGACGATCACCCACAACGGTCACCAGTTCCTCCGGCATGCGACTAAAATTCTAGCCAGCGTCTCCGATGCCCGCGCCAGTTTTTCCAGCCTGCAAAGCGCTCTGTCCGGAACATTGAATATCGGCGTCACCTCGCTGGTCGCAGGCTACGTTCTCTCCGATCTTCTGGCGCGATACCGCCGCGCCTGCCCTGGTGTGGAGGTTAGTGCAATCGAAGACAATGGCGGCTATCTGGAGCATCTGCTGGTCGGCGGTGAACTCGATGTCGCGGTCATGGTAATCTCCAATCTGCGCGACCGCATGGCGCTGCAGGCGGAGATCCTCGAAACTTCGCCCTATCGTCTCTGGCTGCCGATCGGCCACCCGTTGGTTTCGGCCGACATCATCTCGGTTGCCGACATTGCCCGCGAGCCGCTGATCATGCTGACGGTGGATGAGATCGAGGAGAACACCGGCAAGCTGCTGTCAGCGCTCGGCGCCCGCCCGCATGTTGCCTTCCGCACCCGGTCGGTGGAAGCCGTGCGCAGTCTCGTCGCAACAGGCGCCGGCGTCGCGCTGCTTCCTGATCTCGTCTACCGCCCCTGGTCGCTGGAAGGCGACCGGATCGAAAGCCGCGATGTCTCCGGTTCATTGCCAGTCGTCCAGGTCGGCATGGTCTGGCGCAAGGGTTCCAGCCTGCCGCAAGCAGCACGAGATTTCGTCGGTATTGCGGAAGCGATGCGATCCGGCCGTGCGCGATAAAAGATATCGGAATTTCCGATATCGTCTTTCTGATAAATGAATTTGCGAAACCGGATATTTCAGCGCACCTTTCAGCCGGGAACAAAATGCCGCAACAAGCGGCACAAACCGGGAGACAGGCGATGAAGTACCTTCTGAAATCGTGCACTGCTGCCCTCGCAAGCTTAAGCTTCGTGACGCAGGTGGCTGCTGCCGAACCGTTGAAGGCCTTGGACAAGGGTGAGGGTGCGGTCAGCATCGTCGCCTGGGCCGGCTATATCGAGCGCGGCGAAACCGACAAGAATTACGACTGGGTTACAGATTTTGAAAAGAAGACCGGCTGCAAGGTTTCCGTGAAGACGGCGGCGACCTCGGATGAGATGGTGGCGCTGATGAACGAAGGTGGCTTCGATCTCGTCACCGCTTCGGGCGATGCTTCGCTGCGTCTCGTTGCCGGCAAGCGCGTGCAGCCGATCAATACCGATCTCATTCCGAGCTTCAAAAACCTCGACGAACGCCTTCAGAGCGCTCCGTGGCATACCGTGGGCGGCGTCCACTACGGCGTGCCCTATCTGTGGGGGCCGAACGTTTTGATGTACAACACCGATGCCTTCAAGGATAAGGCCCCGACCAGCTGGAAGGTGGTATTCGAAGAAGAAACGCTGCCTGATGGCAAGTCCAACAAGGGCCGCGTCCAGGCCTATGACGGGCCGATCTACGTCGCCGATGCTGCCATGTATCTGATGGCCCACAAGCCTGATCTCGGTATCAAGGATCCCTACGAACTCAATGAAGACCAGTATAAGGCGGCCCTCGATCTGCTGCGCGGCCAGCGAAAGCTCGTCTCCCGCTACTGGCATGACGCGATGATCCAGATCGACGACTTCAAGAACGAAGGCGTCGTCGCATCCGGCTCCTGGCCGTTCCAGGTGAACCTGATGCAGGCCGACAAGCAGAAGATCGCCTCGACCTTCCCCGAGGAAGGCGTCACCGGCTGGGCCGACACGACAATGCTTCATGTCGACAGCGAGCATCCGAACTGCGCCTATATGTGGATGGAGCACTCCCTGTCCCCCAAGGTCCAGGGTGATGCCGCCGCCTGGTTCGGCGCCGTCCCCTCCGTTCCGGCAGCATGCAAGGGCAACGAACTGCTGACCGATACCGGCTGCACCACCAACGGCTTCGACCACTTCGACAAGATCAAATTCTGGAAGACGCCTGTTGCCAAATGCACGACACAAAGTGAATGCGTGCCGTATCATCGCTGGGTGTCTGACTATATCGGCGTGATCGGCGGGCGGTAGTCAACAGGCAGAATGATTGCCCCTAATCCTCTCCCACACGCAGGGAGAGGCGACATGCCCCAAAACCTCTCGCCGCTATCTGAAACGCCCCGAGGGGCGAGAGCATCGCCGCGAATCCCCTTCGCCGCGCGCTTGCGGCGAGAAGGTGTCCCGCAGGCAGGATGAGGGGCATCATGTATAACCCGGAGACCCCAATGACCCCCGCCGTCCGTTTCCAGCAGGTTTCGCGCCATTTCGGCCAGGTTCGCGCAGTCGACGGCGTCGATCTCCAAATCGCACCGGGCGAGTTCTTCGCGATGCTCGGTCCGTCGGGTTCTGGAAAGACGACCTGCCTGCGTCTGATCGCCGGCTTCGAACAGCCAACGGATGGGCATATCGAGATTTTCGGAGAAACGGCAGACGGTGTCCCGCCCTACCGCCGCAACGTCAACACCGTCTTCCAGGACTACGCGCTCTTCCCGCATCTCAACATCCTCGACAACGTTGCCTACGGGCTGATGGTCAAGGGCATCGGTAAGGCAGAGCGCACCAAGGCGGCCGAACAGGCGCTGGAACTTGTGAAACTTCCGGGCTACGGCGCCCGCCGCCCCGGCCAGCTCTCCGGCGGCCAGCGCCAGCGCGTGGCACTCGCCCGAGCGCTCGTCAACAAGCCGAAGGTCCTGCTGCTCGACGAGCCGCTTGGCGCGCTTGATCTGAAGCTGCGGGAGCAGATGCAGGAAGAATTGAAGAGCCTTCAGCGCGCACTCGGCATCACCTTCGTCTTTGTCACCCACGATCAGGGCGAGGCGCTCTCCATGGCAGACCGCGTCGCCGTCTTCAACAATGGCGGCATCGTGCAGGAGGGTACCCCGCAGGATATCTACCGCCGTCCGAAGACATGCTTCGTCGCAGATTTCGTTGGTTCCTCGAATGTCATCGCGCCAGATGTAATGACGTCGCTGGGCGGCGAAAAGCGCTGGGCAAGCCTGCGCCCCGAGGCGATCCATCTCTCCGGCGACGGCATGGAGGCGGCGGTCGAAAACACCAGTTTCCTTGGCGCCGCGACTCGCCTGACGGTCGGCATGAGGGGCACACGCCTGCATGTCACACTACCCGCAGGTGCCATTGTGCCGGATATCGGCGCCAGCGTGCGCCTTGCTTGGCAGCCGGCCGACGTGCATTACATGGATGATGCAGCATGACAGTGCTTGCCCTGACAAAGCCTGGCGTTACGACCTCCATCTTGCCCGGCCGGGGCGGAATCTTCGGTGGGTTGTCGGACGCCTTCTGGCGCCATCCGAAGCTACTGCTTTTGCTGATGCTGACACCGCCGCTGCTGTGGCTCGGCATCATCTATATCGGTTCGCTTATCGCACTGCTGCTGCAGAGTTTCTTCTCGATCGACGATTTCTCCGGCTTGATCAAATACGAGTTCACGCTTGCGACCTATGCCGAGCTTCTGAACCCGGCCAATTTCGACATCATCGTCCGTACCGTCGTCATGGCGGTCATGGTGACGATCGCATCGGCCGTCATCGCCTTCCCAGTCGCCTACTACGCCGCGCGCTATGCGCAGGGAAAGTGGAAGGCGTTTTTCTATCTCGGTGTCATGCTGCCTCTCTGGTCGAGCTATCTCGTCAAGGTTTACGCCTGGAAGCTGATCCTCGCCAAGGAAGGCATCCTCACCTGGATCTTCGCCAAACTGCATCTCTCATGGCTGCTCGACGCCATTCTTACGCTGCCGGTTGTCGGCGGCAATTCGCTTTCGGTGAGCTATCTCGGAACCTTCGTCGTTTTCGTCTATATCTGGCTGCCCTACATGATCCTGCCGACGCAGGCCGCTCTCGAGCGCGTGCCTGCAAACCTGATCGAGGCCGCCTCCGATCTCGGCGCCACGCCGGGCCAGACCTTCCGCACGGTGCTGTTCCCGCTCGCGCTGCCCGGCATCGTCGCCGGCTCGATCTTCACTTTCTCGCTGACCCTCGGCGATTACATTATCCCGCAGATCATCGGTTCTTCCCGCCTCTTCATCGGCCAGGCGGTCTATGCGCAGCAGGGCACCGCCGGCAACGTGCCGCTCGCCGCCGCCTTCTCCGTCGTGCCGATCGTCATCATGGCCATCTACCTCTGGCTTGCAAAGAAACAGGGGGCCTTCGATGCGCTCTGACCGAGGACACCGCTCCCCTCTCCCCCTGAAGATCGCAGCCGTGAGCGGCCTGCTTTTCCTGCATCTGCCGATCCTTTTGATCTTCGTCTATGCATTCACCACCGAGGAGAAGAGCTACCAGTGGCCGCCGCCGGGGCTGACGACGCAGTGGTTCGACGTGGCCTGGAACCGGCCTGACGTCTGGGCAGCCCTCGGCCTTTCTGTTCAAGTCGCCTGCATCGCCACCGCTATCGCCCTGGTGCTCGGCACGCTTTGTGCTGCCGCCGTCAGCCAGACGAAGTTCTTCGGCCGCGAGGTAATCTCTTTGCTCGTCATTCTGCCGATCGCCCTTCCCGGTATCATCACCGGTATTGCGCTGCGCTCGGCCTTCAGCCTGTTCGACATCCCGTTCTCGGTCTGGACGATCGTGCTTGGCCACGCCACCTTCTGCGTCGTGGTCGTCTACAACAATGCGGTCGCCCGCTTCCGCCGCACCTCCGGCTCATTGATCGAAGCTTCGATGGACCTAGGTGCCGACGGCTTCCAGACTTTCCGGCACGTCATCCTGCCGAATATCGGCACCGCGCTGCTTGCCGGCGGCATGCTTGCCTTTGCGCTCTCCTTCGACGAAGTCATCGTCACCACCTTCACCGGCGGCCAGCAATCGACACTGCCGATCTGGATGCTCGAAGAACTCATCCGCCCGCGCCAGCGCCCGGTCACCAACGTGGTCGCCATGGCCGTCGTGCTCGTCACCTTCCTGCCGATCCTGGCAGCCTACTACCTCACCCGCGACGGCGACCAAATCGCCGGAGCCGGCAAATAAAAGGGAGAACATCATGGACACCCAGATGCTGATTGGATCCCGCTTCGAAACGGGCACGGAAACGGACGAACACATCCTGAACCCGAAGACGGGCGAGACGGTGCTGAATCTGCCGGAAGCCTCGTTCGGCCAGATCGATGCCGCTGTGGAAGCCGCCGGGAAGGCTTTCAAGCGGTGGTCGCAGACGACACCTGCCGAACGCTCCGGCTATCTGCTGAAGATCGCCGATGCCATTGAGAAAGACGGACAGGGCTTTGCCACGCTCGAAGCACTGAACTGCGGCAAGCCGATCAACGCCGTGCTCAACGATGAAATCCCGGCGATCGTCGATTGCTACCGTTTCTTCGCGGGCGCTGTCCGCAACCTGCATGGCCCGGTTTCGGGCGAATACCTGCCTGATCACACCTCGATGATCCGCCGCGACGCAATCGGCATCGTCGGCTCGATCGCGCCCTGGAATTATCCACTGATGATGATGGCCTGGAAGCTGGCACCCGCGATTGCCGGCGGCAACACCGTCGTCTTCAAGCCTTCCGAACAAACGCCGCTGACGGCTCTGAAGATGGCGAAACTGCTCGCTGACATCCTGCCCGAGGGCGTTGTCAACGTCATCCTCGGTCGCGGAGAAAGTGTCGGCAATGCGCTGATCAACCACCCGAAGATCGCCATGATCTCGATCACCGGCGATGTTGCGACCGGCAAGAAGGTGCTGCAGGCAGCCGCCAAGTCCGTCAAGCGCACGCATCTGGAACTTGGCGGCAAGGCCCCCGTCATCGTCTTCGACGACGCCGATATCGATGCCGTAGTTGCAGGCATTCGCACCTTCGGTTACTACAACGCCGGCCAGGACTGCACCGCCGCCTGCCGTATCTATGCTGACGCCAAGGTCTACGACAGGTTCGTCGCCGATCTCTCCTCGGCGGTTTCCTCGATTAAGTTCAACCAGGCCGAGGACACTGAAAACGAGATCGGCCCGCTGATCTCCAAGCGCCAGCGCGACCGCGTCGAAAGCTTCGTCACCCGCGCTGCCGAGCACAAGCACATGGAAATTACGACCGGCGGCAAGACCTCAGGCGACAAGGGCTTCTTCTTCACGCCAACCGTCATCGCCGGTGCCACGCAGGATGACGAGATCGTCCGCCGCGAAGTCTTCGGCCCGGTCGTCTCCGTTACGCGCTTCACCGACGTCGAGGATGCCGTCGCTTGGGCGAACGACAGCGACTATGGCCTTGCCTCCTCCGTCTGGACCAAGGACATCAGCTGCGGCATGAAGACGGCCGCGCGCCTGCAATATGGCTGCACTTGGATCAACACGCATTTCATGCTGGTCAACGAAATGCCGCATGGCGGTCTCAAGCAATCCGGCTACGGCAAGGACATGTCGGTCTATGCGCTGGAGGATTACACCGCCGTCCGGCACGTGATGATCAATCATGGTTGAGTAATTCCGACCAGTATCAGTTGTGATCAAGACCGTCGCAGACAACTGCGGCGGAACAATTTGGCCTTTCCTGCGTCCTCTTTCTGTATCCAACGCAGAGGAAACATCCATGCTCAAATGGGCTCTCATATTTCTCGTCATTTCGCTGGTTGCCGGGTTCTTCGGTTTTTCCGGTATCTCAGCCGCCACCGCAACGATCGCGCGCGTCCTTTTCGGCATCGCCCTCGTCATCTTCCTGATCTTCCTGATCTTGGCGCTGATCGCCGGCCAAGCGGTTCTCTAGAACAGCGTGGCTTGCCTAGAGCAGGCTCGCTCCGACATTGATCGCGAGTGCGAGGATCGTCGTATTGAAGAGAAACGACAGCACTGCGTGAAGCAGCGCGATCTTGCGCATCGTCATGGTGGAGACGGCAACATCAGCCGTCTGCGCCGCGACGCCGATCGTGAATGAGAAATAGAGGAAGTCCCAATAGACGGGCTCTTCGATCCTGTCCGGAAAAATCAGGCCTTCACCCTTGTCAGGTCCGCCATAGAATCGATGGGCGTAGTGGATGGTGAAGAGCGTGTGGAGGAAAATCCAGGAGACCAGGATCGTGACCACCGCCGCGCAGGCCCTGGCGAAGGCGACATCAGGTGGTGCTTCTTTCACGGAATGCAGCTCGAGCCCAATGCCAGCAATGCTTGCGAGCGCCGCCGCGATCGACAGGAAGAGCACGAAGGTGTCTGAAAAATCCAGATCTTCCGCTCGCTTCCTGATATCCGCGACTGTCGCCCGAAGCATCCTTCGCCAACTGATACATGTAAAGACGATGGCCGTCACGTTCCAGCCGACCAGCACGTTCTTGGCGTTCACATCCCGGGAGGTGAGAAGGAGGAAAACGACCAAGCCCGCAATGAAAGCAATGATGATGCTCAGATGCCGGACGGCATAGGTCATTATCGAACTGCGCTGATCGTCATCCGCCATGTCTTTCCTCAGGCTTTATGCCATTGATATCAGTACGAAAAAGGCGCGGCCACCATTGGCAACCGCGCCTTTTAGCCGTTTTCTATGAAGACGTCAGGCAGCAGCGAGCTGCAATTCCTTCTGGACCATCGTGCGAAGCGCTGTCAGGTCCTTGGCGAAGGCGCGAATGCCTTCGGCAAGCTTTTCGGTTGCCATCGCATCTTCGTTCATCATCCAGCGGAAGGCCTTCTCGTCGATTTCGATCCTCGGCTCGGCCTTCTTCGTGTCCGGCGAGAGCTTGCGGACCAGCGCGCCCTGATCGTTGGCGAGTTCGTCGAGCAGCGCCGGGCTGATGGTCAGGCGGTCGCAACCAGCCAGTGCTTCGATTTCACCGGCGTTGCGGAACGAGGCGCCCATGACGATCGTCTTGATGTCATGCGCCTTGTAGTAATTGTAGATGTCACGGACAGACTGAACGCCCGGATCCTCTTCCGCAGTGTAATCCTTGCCCGTCGACTTCTTGTACCAGTCGAGGATGCGGCCGACGAAGGGCGAGATCAGAAAAGCCTTCGCATCGGCGCAGGCAATGGCCTGGGCCTTGGAGAAGAGAAGCGTCAGGTTGCAGTCGATGCCCTCCTTCTGCAGCACTTCCGCGGCGCGGATGCCTTCCCAGGTCGAGGCGAGCTTGATCAGAATGCGGTCGCGCTCGATACCGCGCTCCTTGTAGGAGGCGATGATGCCGTGCGCTTTGGCGATCGATGCTTCAGTGTCGAAAGAAAGGTCAGCATCGACCTCGGTCGATACGCGACCCGGCACGAGCTTCGACAAGGCGGCGCCAACGGAAATCGCTAGACGATCGGCAACGGCTGCGGCAACCGCATCGCTGTTTCCGCCCTGTTTCTTGCCCCAGGAGACGGCTTCCTTGATTGCGTCGGCAAACATCGGCGTTCCGAGTGCCTTCAGAACGATGGTCGGATTGGTCGTGCAATCGACCGGCTTCAGGCGGGCGACAGCCTCGATATCGCCGGTATCGGCGACGACCGTGGTCATGTCGCGAAGTTGGTCAAGCTTGGATGTCATGGTCAAAATCCCTTGTGAACTCGAACTGCTAACTTGAGCTGCGGACCGGCGCGAGCTCCGCCCGGCAATGAGGTAGTCTACAGGCAGATGAGTTTGCTGCAGGCGAAAACGCGTGCCTTCCCATGTGCCCGCACATTGTCTTCCTCGGACAAACGACTGCGTCGGGAATGACTATCGCCATTCCGAAATGAGAAAGTCAAGGACATTTGTGCATTTCAATTGACATAAGTGTCACGCCCGTCATTATCGCTGGGAACAAGGAAAATGGCCCTGTTTTTCCGCCTCCGGATGCAACTAGGGTGAAACTCAAGCAGGAGAAGATGTGGTCAAGCTGAAACGCGGCACGCACACGGCTTACTCAGAAGCCTCCTCGCTGAGGCTACGCGCCGCGTGGCTCTACTACAATCAGGGCCTGACGCAGAAGGACGTCGCCGAGCAGCTCGGCATAAGCCGCACGACAGTCATCCGCTTGCTCGACGAGGCGATGAAGCGCAGCGAGGTGCAGATCTGGATCAACGATTCGATCGGCGACTGCGTCGAGCTTTCCGTGAAGCTGGAGCGCGCCTACGGGCTCGACGAGGCAATCGTTGTGCCCGCTCCCGTCAGTTCCGACGTCGATAGTCTCGCAAAGAGCGTCGGGCTTGCGCTCGGCCAGTTCCTCTCCGAGGCGATCCCCGACGACTATACGATCGGCGTCGGCTGGGGACGCACGATGACGGCTTCGCTTTCGAGCTTCCGGCCGCCTCGGCGCACCAATTGTAAGGTCGTCTCGCTGCTAGGCGGCATCGTCGCCGTGCACCAGACAAACCCCATCGACTATACGTGGCGGCTTGCAAGCCAACTTGGCGCCGAGTGCTACATGTTCCTCTCGCCGCTGCTCGTGGATTCGGTCGAGACGAAGCGTAATCTGATCGAAAAATGCGGGCTGGACACGATCTACCGGCTTGCGGAAGACCTTGATCTTGCGATCGTCAGCTGCGGCGACATCGGCCCGCATTCGACATCTCTGTCGGAAGGCTGGATTTCCAAGGCCGAACTGCGGCAGCTGATCGAGGCCGGCTGCGTCTGCGACACGATGTTCAATTTTCTGGACAAGGACGGCAACACCGTCGATCACTCGATCAACAGCCGCGTGATGTCGGTCGATCTGGACACCCTGAAGAAGGCACGGCACATCGTGCTCTCTTCAGGGGGCGCACACCGCGCCGTCGCGGTCCGTGCCACCATCCGGCGCATCGGCTGCAATACGCTGATCACCGACGAGAGCGCCGCAAAGGCGCTGCTCGAACTAGCCGAAATTCACGCCTGACCGGCTTCCCACCCCAGTATCGCCCGTTTGCGGGTGAGACCCCAATGGTAGCCCGTCAAGTCGCCATTTTTCCCGAGCGCACGGTGGCATGGCACAACGAAGGAGATCGGATTGCGTCCAATCGCAGCACCGACTGCACGCGATGCCGTCGGCTGGCCGATATCTTTAGCGATGTCCGAATAAGTCATCGCTTTGCCAAGCGGAATCTTCAAAAGACTCTCCCAGACGCGGACCTGAAAATCCGTGCCGATGAGCACGACGCGCAAAGGCTGGTCTGCAGACCACTTTCCGGGCTCGAAAATGCGCTCTGCATAAGGCGTGGTTGCCTGCCGATCCTCGACATATTGGGCATTCGGCCAGCGGCACGTCATGTCTTCGAAACAGGCGGCCTCGTCGCCGAGATCGCTGAAGGCAAGGCCTGCAAGGCCGCGATCGGTGGCCATGACCAGCGCGACGCCGAAGGGCGACTGATGGAAGCCGTAGCGGATCGTCAGGCCGCCGCCCTTTGCCTTCCACTCACCGGGCGACATGGCCTCATGGGTGACGAAGAGATCGTGAAGACGGCTTGGACCGGAAAGGCCCACCTCGATCGAAGTTTCAAGCAGCGGCATGTCTTCATTGCGCAGCAACCGCTTGGCATGATCGAGCGTGACTGCCTGCAGGAAGGCCTTGGGCGAAAGCCCGGCCCAGCGGGTAAAGGTCTTTTGAAGCTGCGTCGGCGACTGGTTGAGCCGCGCGGCAATCGCCTCCAGCGACGGCTGGTCGCGATAGTCCTCGGTGATAAGTTCGATGACCTGACGGACGGTCTCGTAGTCCGGACCCTCCGGCGTCGTGTCTCTGTTCAGATTGGCGATCATATTCATCGTTCTTCTCCTTGTAACAAGGAGATAGTCAAGGGGAGCATCGCAAGCCACCCGTTTCTTGCGCAACGTCTAAATACGCTGCTTGACTGTCGCCAGCGCTCCTTTGAAGGCCTTGGCAAAGCTTTCGCGATCATCCGGATTGAGGAAGGAGCCGATATCCGTCCTCCGGCCCTCGCCGAAAATATGCATGGACAGAATGCCGATTTCCTGGTGGCGGCGGACGAGGAAACGCGCCCAGAAGGGATTGAAGTGATGCTCCACCATGCGTCCGGAAGGCGCGAACTTGCGGATCGCGACATCTGTGCGCGAAACGGTCACTTCCTCGCGCGCCTTGCCGGAGCGATAGTTGAGCCAGAAGGCACCGTAGAGCAACGCGAAATCCAGCCCGAAGAAGAAGCCGATCGGCCAAGCGCCTGTTATGACGAAGAATATCCCATAGATGAAACAGACGGCACCGGAAATCAAAAGCAGCACCCTGAAACCCTTGCGGCCGAGCGACCGGTAAGGGAAAAGTTCGGCTGCAAAAACAGGCTGTTCGTTCGCCCGCCCGGCGTTGCTTTCCGTCATGGCTGATGAGTATAGATTGTCGATGCCCGATCCGAAACTCAAATCCGTCCGCAAAACATCGCAAAAATCGAAAGTGATCACCCGCCGCAAGGCCGTCCCGGTGCGCACCGCGTATTCGCAAGCCGAGCGCGAGGAGATATTCCGCCGCTTCTCGATCCAGCGGCCGGAACCCAGAGGCGAGCTGGCACACACCAATCCGTTCACGCTCGTCGTTGCCGTGGCACTCTCCGCCCAGGCGACGGATGCCGGTGTCAACAAGGCGACGCGGGCGCTTTTCAAGGTAGCAGATACGCCGGAGAAGATGTTGGCGCTCGGCGAGGAACGCCTTCGCGACTACATCAGGACGATCGGCCTTTACCGCAACAAGGCGAAGAACGTCATGGCGCTCTCGCAAATGCTGGTCGATGAATTCGGCGGCGAGGTTCCGCAGAAGCGCGAGGAACTCGTGCGCCTGCCGGGCGTCGGCCGCAAGACAGCGAACGTGGTTCTGTCGATGGCCTTCGGCCAGGCGACGATGGCGGTGGACACGCACATCTTCCGCATCGCCAATCGCATCAAGCTGGCGCCGGGAAAGACACCGGACGAGGTCGAGGACCGCCTGATGAAGGTGATCCCCGGTCACTACCTTTATCATGCCCACCACTGGCTGATCCTGCACGGCCGCTACACGTGCAAGGCGCGCCGCCCGGAATGCGAGCGCTGCGTGATCGCCGATCTCTGCAAATCGCCGGAAAAGAGCTGCGACATACCGGCGCCGCTGGTCGAACTGCCGCCGCAGGTGATCGGCGAGGCCGTCGAATAGCCGAACAATCGGCCTCCTCGAACTGACCTACCGGTGAAAACCGAGATCCCGTTGGGAAATCAGCTTGTAGAGATGAACCATCATGCCCGCCGCAAAAAGCGGCGTCAGCAGATTGAGAAAGGGGATGGCCAGGAAAGCGGCGATCACCAAACCGCCGAGAAAGACGGTAGAAGCGTGCTTTGCCCTGAAGAGCCGGGCCTCCTGCGGAGAACGGAAGCGCATGGCGGCGAATTCGAAAAATTCCCGGCCGAGCAGATAACCGTTCACCAGGAAGAAGGCAATCAGGTTCACGCCCGGGATGAAGAGCAGGAGAAGAGCGACAATATTGCCGGCGATCACCACGCCCAGGAACTTGAGTGAACTCGCGATTGCCGGGGCGATCGGCATCGCCGTCCCCGGGGTATCCTCGGGATAATCCCGCTTCTCCACCACTTCCGCCACGTCATCGAGAAAAAGGCCGGCAATCAACGCCGTCACGGGCGACAGCAGCAGCGCCAAGGCCAAGGCAAGACCGATGCTTGCGAGAATAACAAAGACGAAGCTCAGCCAGCCGGCCCAATCCGGAATTTCCGGAAAGAAGCCCGCGATCCACGGAAATAGCAAAGTCATGAACAGGCCTCGCAGCACGAACCAGAGCCCAATGAGAACCAGGATCGTAAGCCCCAGCACCTTCCAGAAAACAGACCGGGTTTCAGGTGCAAAAAGGTTGAAAAACGCAAGGCGCGCGGCATCGAGGATCATTCTTCGCATCTCCAGGTTATATCTGCGCATGTAGGAATCTCAACGCCCGACGGCAAGTCGAAATAAAACTACATGCAACGATGGAAAACTTGTCTAAAATAACACACTAATATATAGTCTATAGTATTCGATATAAACTTGAGCCTAGGACGCAGCTTCCGGAAATAGTTGCAACGGCAAGTCTCGCCAATAGCGCATCCGCGAATTGCCTCTGGGAAGTCAGGGAGGCTGATGTGGAAGACTTTGTTCAGAAGCTCAGACACTATGTGAAGTCAGGCACGCCGGCCGAGCGCAGAATTGCGAAGTATTTTACCGAGCATCTGAACGACCTTCCCTTCGAGACCGCTGCCTCCGTGGCCGACAGGCTCGATCTAAGCCCGATGACGGTTGGCCGTTTTCTGCGCGCCCTCGGCTATCAGGGTCTCGACAGCGTCAAAGTCCATTTCCGTGAAACCGCAGTCACCTCTCCTGTCCAGCTTCAAAATTCGCTCAACGAGTTGCAGACCGACGCCTCGGAAGGAAAATCGCTTGCCTTGCTCGTCACCGAGCAGATCCAGGCACTGCACCACATCTACCATCTGACCGCACAGACGCATTGGGCCGAAGCCGTCGCGATGATTGGCATGGCGCGCGAAGTTTTCATTGCAACGCATGTACGGCTCGCGGGCTTCGCGACGCATTTCGCCCACCGGCTGACACGGTCGCGCGATGGCGTCCACGCACTGGACGGTTCGGCAAACCGCTTCGCCGAACTCTTCGCTCGCCCGAGCGGCGAAGGCGCCCTCTTGATCATCATCGATTGCCGACGCTTCGGCAAAGCGCGTCTGTTGGCGCGAACCGCGCGGCGCTATGGCTACAAGGTCGTGCTGATCACAACGGAAAACAGCGACTGGCTGCCCGACCAATCCAACGTCATGCTGGCGCTTCCGCCTGCCCGCTCGCCCGACGAGGACAACCTTCCTCCGTTGATCGCTCTTCTCGACTGTCTGTCGGAATCCGTCATTGCCGCCGCAGGCGAAGAGGCGCTCGCACGCCGGCGGCGAATGTCGGAATTCGGCACCATTCTCGGAGAAAGCGGCAATCGCTAGCTTATCGCGTCCAGTTCGGCGCGATGGCGATACATCGCGAGAAACCGCCGGTATTCGCGATCATACAGAGCCTGCTTTGTCGCGTCCGGCGCACGCTCTTCACCGCCGGGATACATTGCCACGCCGGCCGTCGTGAGATCCTTATGTAAGCCACAGGCAACAGAAGCCCCGATCGCAGTGCCCAGCAACACCGCCTCGTTCATCTTCGGAACGACGACCCTGCAGCCTGTCGCATCCGAGTAAAGCTCCATCAGCACGGGGTTCTTTACATGCCCGCCCGCAACATGCAGCGTGTCCGGCACATAACCGTATTCCTTCATCTTTTCGAGAATATGCCGGATGCCGAGCGCAATGCCGACGGCCGTACGCCAGTAGAGCGCGCAAAGGCCGTCGAATGACGTATCGAGCGTCAGCCCGCTGATAGTGCCGACGGCGTGCGGATCGGCAAGAGGCGACCGGTTGCCGTGGAAATCCGGCAGCACGAAGATGCGCGAGCCGAGCGTGTCGCCGTCTTCGGCCCGCAATTGCGCAATGCGGGAGACGATCTTCTGATGCAATGCGGCGGTGGGCTCGCCCCCGGCGGCATGCATACGCACGATATGCTCGAGCAACGCACCCGTCGCCGATTGACCGGCTTCAACAAGCCACGAATCGTGAAAGACGACCTCGTAGTACGGTCCCCACATGCCATGGCTTGGCTTTCGATCGCGGGAGAACGAAATGATGCAGCTCGAGGTTCCCGCAATGAGCGCCAACTGACGCTCAAGCTGCGCTGGGTCGGCCGCATAGCCGGCAAGCGTGCCGAGCGCGCCCGCATAGGCGTCGATCAGGCCTGCCGAAACGTGGCAATCCGTCGTGAGCCCGAGTGCTGATGCGGTCTCCTGGGTGAGCGTGCCGACGCTAGTGCCGACCGGTGCTGTCTCGTCGGGTAGATGGCCGCGCTCCTGCAGGTCTTCCAGACCGATCTGCGCGAGAAAATCCCGCTGCCAGCCCTTTTCCTTGTGCGCCAGATAATTCCACTTCGCCGTCAGCGTGCTGCGCGAACGGGCAAGCGAGCCCGTCGCCTTCCATGTCATGAAGTCGGCAAGATCGAAGAAATAACCGGCATTCATCCAGGTGCCAGGCAGTTTCTTCTTCAGCCACATCAGCTTTGGCATCTCCATCTCCGGCGACATGAAATGCCCGCAATGATCGAGAACCGCATGGCCGGTTGCCGTGCAGAAATCAGCTTCGTTCAACGCCCTGTGGTCGAGCCAGACGATCGTGTCGAAGCGCCTCTCGCCCCCGGTCGAGACGCTGATCTGCCCACCATCGACATCGCGGACGACGAGCGAGCATGTGCCGTCGAAGCCGATCGCACCGACAGACGCAGGAGCTGCGCCCGATTGTTCCATCGCCTTGCGAACGACGATGCACACCGCAGACCAGATGTTTTCGGAATCATGTTCGGCATGATTTTCACGCGGCCTATTCATGATGATCGGATGTTCGGCCTTTCCGAGCAGGCGACCGCGGGCATCGAACACACCGGCACGCGCGCTGCCGGTGCCGACATCCACCGCAACCACATGATCATGCATCAAGGGCAGGCCCCATCCAGCTTTTGTTTCTGGATAAGGTGTATCAAATCCGGCATTGCGTCAAACACGCGTTCCGGCGAAAGCCGCTCGAGTTCGGCACGATAACCTGCAAAATTGGCATGCGACCCGCCGGTAAAGGCAAAGACCGTCATGCCTGCGGCCTGGGCTGCCTCGATCCCCGCCGGGCTGTCTTCGATTACGAGGCAGTCCTCCGGATCGACCTGCATTTCGCGGGCCGCATGCAGGAAGAGGTCCGGCGCCGGCTTTCCATTCTTCACCATCGAGGCGCTGAAGATGTTCGGTAGCTTGTCGATAAGGCCGGTGACGGTGAGCGACAGCCTGATGCGCTCGACCTGGCTGGACGAAGCGACGCAGCACGGGATGTCGAGCGCGTCGATTGTCGCACCTATGCCTTCGATCGGCCTCAGTTCTTTCCTGAATCGCGAATAGAGATTGGTGCGGATGCGCTCGAGAAACTCGTCGCCGGCATGCACCTGATATTCGCTCTTCATCGTTTCGATGACGGTCGCTAGGCTCTTGCCGAGGAATCGCCCATAGACCTCCTCCTCGGTGATCGGCACTCCGAGGTCGTTCATCGCCTCGACGAGCACGCTGACGGAGATCGGCTCGCTATCGACAAGGACACCGTCACAATCGAAAATGACCAGGCGTGTTTCAGAATTAGCCATGAAGACCAACCAGAGTTCCGTTCGGGCGCGTTATCGGCTCGCGCATGCGCAAGCCGGATCAATGGCGGCAGGAATTGCCGCCATGTTGATTTCCTACACTGCAAGCTTGCCGTCGAGATAGAGCTGCAAGGTCGCGCGGGTGCCCTTTTCCCACGCTGTTTTCAGGGCATGCGCAAAACGCTTGCAGAACAACTCCGATTGCGACACCTCGCCGAAAATGTCGTCGAAGACGAGGAACGCCGCCGGATCGTCCTTTGCCCTCAGCGCGGCGGCATGGAGCCGGTCGGCACTAGCATCGTTGAAAACGATCTTTTTGCCGCTGTCGGTCGTGCCCGCGAAGTAACGGCACCAGAGAGCCGAAACCAGCGAAAGACCGACGACGTCCTTGCCCTGGCGCAGATTGTCGAGCGTGGATGGCAGGATAAATTTCGGCTGACGGTTCGAACCGTCCTGGGCCAGGCGCGGGATCGTGTCGGCGATCTTCGGGTTCAGAAGTCGGCGTTCGATCAGCGCGAAATAATCCTTGAGCGAGGTATTCGGCACGGGCGGCACGATCGGGATGATCTCGTCGTTTTCGAGTTTGGCGAGGAACGCGCGGATCAGAGGCTCTTGCATCGCGTCATGCACGAAATGGATGTCCATCAACGCCGCCGGGTACGCGATCGCCGCATGGCCGCCATTGAGGATGCGTATCTTCATATGCTCGTAAGGCGTGACATCCGGCACGAAGGTGACGCCGACTTTATCGAGCGCTGGCCGTCCGGCCGTAAACTTGTCTTCCAGCACCCACTGCTTGAACTCTTCACAATAGACCGGCCAGTTGTCTTCAATACCGAAAGTATCCGTCAGCAAATCGATCTCGCGCTGGCCCGTTGCCGGCGTAATGCGATCAACCATGGCGTTCGGGAAGGCGACATTCGCCTTGATCCACACGGCAAACGCCGGATCGGAAAGCTCCGCCATGCCCAAGACGGCGTTTCTGGTGACGGCACCGTTATGCGGAATGTTGTCGCAGGACATAACGGTGAAGGGCACGATGCCCTTCTCCTTGCGTGTCTTGAGACCGGCAACGATAAGGCCAAAAACGGTTTTCGGCTCGGACGGGTTTTTTCCGTCCGCGACAATCGCCGGATTCGATGGATTGAATTTGCCGGACGCGTCGATGAAGTATCCGCCCTCGGTGATCGTCAGCGAGACGATGCGGATAGCGGGATCGGCGAGTTTGGCGACGATGGCTCCGCAATCGCCGACCGGCAGGATGTCGACCATCGGCCCCGTGACACGCGCCGCCGTCTTGTTGTTGTCCTGCTCCACGACCGTCGTCAGGAAGTCCTGCGCTGCAAGCTTCTCGCGCATCGCGGCGTCGGAAGGCAGCATGCCTGCGCCGATGATGGCCCAGTCGTGATCCTTTCCTTGGTTGAAAAGGTCATCGAGGTAGATAGCCTGGTGGGCGCGGTGGAAATTGCCAACGCCGAAGTGCACGATGCCGGCCGTAAGCGACGCTCGGTCATAAGCCGGGATTTCGGCCGTTTTAGCCGCATCGGTAAGCGTTGCCAGCGATAATTTGCACGTCATGTTTCAGTCCTCTTGAGGTCTTGCGAAGCGGATCTGCCGCTCTGCTCTCAGCAAACCGGACGCCTTGCCCGGCCTGCATTCTCACCCCGCCCGGCATTTGCCTCAGATGGCGAGGCCGCCCTCGTTGAATTTATGGATACGCGTCTTGTCCGCCGTCAGATAGACGGTGTCCCCGGCCTTCGCCGGGAAATCGCCGCCACCACGTGCCGTAACCGAGCCGATACCATCGACGTCGATATGCAGGAACGTGTCGGAGCCGAGATGCTCGGCGACGATGACCCTGCCCTTCCAGTCGCCGCTTTCGGTCGAAAGCAGCACATGCTCCGGACGCACGCCGATCGTATGCGCATTCAGCGCAGCCGCATTCTGACCGGTGATGAAATTCATCTTCGGCGAGCCGATGAAACCGGCAACGAAGAGATTGCGTGGGCTCTTGTAGAGCTCCAGCGGCGAGCCCACCTGCTCGATGTTGCCGCGGTTCAACACGACGATCTTGTCGGCCATTGTCATGGCTTCCACCTGGTCGTGGGTGACGTAGACCATCGTCGTCTTCAGTTGTTGGTGCAGTTCGCTGATCTCGATGCGCATGTTGACGCGAAGTGCGGCATCGAGGTTCGATAGCGGCTCGTCGAAGAGGAAGGCAGATGGCTGGCGCACGATGGCGCGACCGATCGCGACTCGCTGCCGCTGGCCACCGGAAAGCTGGCGCGGCTTGCGCTCCAGATAATCCGTCAGGTTGAGCACGCGAGCGGCATCGCTTACCTTCCTGTCGATCTCGGTCTTGTCCATGCCCGCCATCTTCAATGGGAAGGCAATATTGTTGCGCACGCTCATATGCGGATAAAGCGCATAGGATTGGAACACCATCGCAAGCCCGCGCTCGGAGGGTGCCTTTTCGGTGGCGTCCTTGCCGTCGATGACGATCTTGCCGCCGGAAACGTCCTCCAGCCCGGCGATCAGCCTGAGCAACGTGGACTTGCCGCAGCCCGACGGGCCGACGAAGACGACGAATTCGCCGTCCTGGATGTCGAGATCGATCGAAGGGATGACCTTGGCTTCGCCGAAGACCTTCGAAACGCTCTGAAGGGTAATGCTGCCCATGTTTCTCTCCCTGATGTCTTATTTCACCGCGCCGAAGGTCAGGCCGCGGACGAGTTGTTTTTGGCTGAACCAGCCGAGGATCAGGATCGGCGCAATTGCCATTGTCGATGCTGCCGAAAGCTTGGCGTAGAACAGACCTTCGGGGCTGGAGTAGGAGGCGATGAATGCCGTCAGCGGCGCGGCTTTCGATGCGCTGAGGTTCAGCGTCCAGAAGGCTTCGTTCCATGCCAGTATGATGTTGAGGAGCAGCGTAGAGGCAATGCCCGGTATCGCCATCGGCGTCAGCACGTAGATGATTTCCTTGGCGAGCGATGCGCCGTCCATGCGCGCCGCCTCGAGGATTTCGCCAGGGATTTCCTTGAAGTAGGTGTAGAGCATCCAGAC
The DNA here is from genome assembly GCF_000816845.1 of Rhizobium gallicum bv. gallicum R602sp. Classification (NCBI taxonomy): domain Bacteria; kingdom Pseudomonadati; phylum Pseudomonadota; class Alphaproteobacteria; order Hyphomicrobiales; family Rhizobiaceae; genus Rhizobium; species Rhizobium gallicum. The sequence continues at coordinate 3,641,764 of NZ_CP006877.1, forward strand.
GATGATCGGCAGGTTGATCAGCGTCAGCACGATCACCAGCCCCATCCGGCTGTCGAGCAGGCCGAAATTGCGGAACATCAGGTAGATCGGAATGAGCGCGCCGACCGGCGGCATCATCTTCGTCGACAGCATCCACATCAGCACGTCCTTGGTCCGCTTGGTCGGCGAGAATGCCATGGCCCAGGCGGCAGGGATCGCGATGATGAGGCCGATCAGCGTCGAGCCGAAGGAAATGATCACCGAATTCATGAAGTGGCCGAGATAGTTAGACCGGCTCTGCACCTCCGCATAGCTTTCCGTCGTCCAGTGGAAGAACAGGAACTGCGGTGGCGAAGCAATCGCGTCGGCCTCCGACTTGAAGCTCGTAAGAAACGTCCAGAGGATCGGAAAGAAGATCAGGATCGCCAGCGTCCAGGCGATTGCCGTCATGATCACCTTGCGTTGAGTTGTGACTTTTCTAGCCATCTCAAGACTCCAGATTCTTGCCAACAAGGCGGACAAGGAAGATCGCGACGATGTTGGCGAGGATGACCGCAATGATACCGCCCGCCGAAGCGCCGCCGATATCGAACTGAAGAAGCGCCTGCGCATAGACGAGGTAGGTCAGGTTCGTGCTCTGCGTGCCCGGGCCGCCGTTGGTGGTAACCAGGATTTCGGCAAAGACCGAAAGCAGGAAGATCGTCTGGATCAGGATCACCACCGTGATGGCGCGCGCCATATGCGGCAGAATGATATAGATGAATCTCGATATCGCGCCGGCGCCATCCATTTCGGCAGCTTCCTTCTGCTCCTCGTCCAGCGACTGCAACGACGTGAGCAGGATCAGCGTCGCAAACGGCAGCCACTGCCAGGCAACGATCAGAATGATCGAGAACAACGGCGCGTTTGCCAGCCAGTCGTAGGGCTGCAGTCCGAGCGCCTTGGCAAGATGTGCGAAGAGCCCGTTGACCGGGTTCATGAACATGTTCTTCCAGACAAGCGCTGCCACCGTCGGCATGACGAAGAACGGCGCAATCACCAGGATGCGCACGATGCCCTGGCCATAGATGTCCTGGTCGAGCAGCAAGGCGAAGGCGATACCGCCGACCACGGTGATGATCAGCACGCCGAGCACCAGCAGCAGCGTATTGGTGAGTGCTGCGAAAAAGGCCGGATCGGACAGGAAGTAGCTGTAGTTCAGAAAGCCGACGAAGCTCTCCATTCCCGGGCTGAGAAGGTTGTAGTTCAAAGTCGAGAAATAGATCGTCATCGCAAGCGGGACGATCATCCACGCGAAGAGAAGCACGACGGACGGTGCGATCATCATTCGCGCTGCGGAGCGGGTGTGTAACGTTGCCATGGCGATGACCGATCCTGTTTCGAGGGACGTCTGGCTGCAGGGCAGCTAAGAAAAAGGGGCCGCCGACGCTATTCGGGCATTCGGCGGCCCAGAGGGGCGGGAGGTCAACGATCCCACCGTCTCAGGAGGTTATTATTTGATGTAACCAGCCTTGGTCATTTCGCGGGTCGCCAGTTGCTGCGCGCTCTGCAGCGCCTGGTCGACCGAGACCTGGCCGGCGAGAGCGGCGGAGAACTGCTGGCCGACGGCCGTGCCGATGCCCTGGAATTCGGGGATCGCCACAAACTGGACGCCGACATAGGGAACCGGCTTTACGGTCGGCTTGGTCGGGTCAGCCGCATTGATGGAGTCGAGCGTCATCTTCGCGAAAGCCGCAGCCTTCTGGTATTCTGCGTTCTCATAGAGCGAGGTACGCGTGCCGGGAGGTGCGTTCAGCCAGCCTTCCTTCTCGGCGACGAGCTTGGTGTAGTCCTTGCTCGTTGCCCAGGCGACGAACTTCTCAGCTGCTTCGACCTTCTGCGAGCTCGCCGGGATGGCAAGGCTCCAGGCCCACAGCCAGTTGCCACGCTTGCCGAGACCCTTGTCCGGAGCCAGTGCGAAACCGACCTTGTCGGCAACCTTCGATTCCTTCGGGTTGCTGACGAAGGAGGCCGCAACGGTGGCGTCGATCCACATGCCGCACTTGCCGGTCTGGAAGAGCGCCAGGTTTTCGTTGAAGCCGTTCGACGAAGCGCCGGGAGGGCCGGCTTCCTTCATCAGGTCGACGTAGAAGGTGAGCGTGTCCTTCCACTCCGGCTGGTCGAACTGGGGTTTCCAGCTCTCATCGAACCAGCGGGCACCGAAGGAGTTCGACATCGCCGTGAGGAAGGCCATGTTTTCGCCCCAGCCGGCTTTGCCGCGCAGGCAGATGCCGTAGATTTCCTTGTCCTTGTCGGTGATCTTCTTCGCAGCGTCGGCGATGAAGTCCCAGGTCGGCGCGTCGGGCATCTTCAAACCGGCGGCGTCGAAGAGGTCTTTCCGATACATGACCATCGAGCTTTCACCGTAAAACGGCGCCGCATACAGCTTGCCGTCTACAGTCAGGCCGCTGCGTATGGCTGGCAGCAGGTCGTCGGCGTCATAATCGGCGCCCAGGTTGTCGAGCGGCAGGAGCCAGCTCTGCTTTGCCCAGATCGGGACTTCATAAGTGCCGATCGTCAGAACGTCGTACTGGCCGCCCTTGGTCGCGATGTCAGTCGTGACCTTCTGGCGCAGAACGTTCTCTTCGAGGGTAACCCATTCAAGGTCGATGTCGGGATTCTTCGCCTTGAAGTCATCCGTCAGCTTCTGCATTCGGATCATGTCGCCGTTGTTCACGGTCGCGATCGTCAGCGTTTCGGCCGAAGCCATGCCCGCAAACGCCAATGCTGAGCAGGCGCCCAGCAGAATAGTTCTCAATGTCATATCTTCCTCCCAGAAGATGGGGTATGAGCATTCGCTTTGCTCGTGAGCAATTACTCACTACAGAGCGTGGGATGTCAATTGGAATCGTTGCTGCAACAGCGAAATGACCAGCTATGCGATTGATTTTGAATATGATATTTTTTGCTCAAGACGTGAGCAAAAAATCGGCAGTCTGTTCATCGGTGATCAGGCTATTGATTTGACGGCCAACAATTGCGGCCCTAATCGCCTTGAACTTGCGCTTGCCCTTGGCGATTCCAATGACTGTCGAGGTTTCGCGTGAAGGAATCGAGGCCGACGCGACGCGCTCGTTGATCGGATTATCGAGAAGCCTGCCCTCCTCGTCGAAAATCCAGCCGCAGATTTCGCCGACGGCCCCCTCGCGCATCAGCTCCATCATCTCGTCCTTCTCCAGGAAGCCGTCGACGCACAGTGGGCCGTCGATGCCCAGTTCGCCGATACCGACGAAGGTCACATCGGCTTGGGCGCTGATTGCAAGCGTGTAGCGCACCAGTTGCTGGCCATGGAGCAATTCACGCTCCTCGGCCGAGGTGACGAGCACGGGCAGCGGCATCGGGAAGTGCCGCGCCTTCACCGCATCCGCCATGCTGAAGATGACATTGTAATAGGCGGCTGAACCGTCCGGCGTGATGTTGCCCGTCAGCGAAACGATGCGATGATTCGGACATTCGATCGTCGGCAGTTGATCGACCGCAGCCTTCAACGTGCGGCCGGTACCAACGGCGAGCACGATCGGATCCGGCCGCTTGAGCCATCGCTCGATCTCAGCAGCCGCCGCTTCGGCAATGCCGACCGTCCTCGATGAAGACCCCGGATCGCTCGGCACGATCTCGACATGCTTGAGGTCGAATTTCTTGCGCAGCTGGTTGGCGAGCTCGAGGCAGGCAGCAATCGGATGATCGAGCCGCACTTTGATGAGTTTTTCAGCGACGGCCAGCGACACCAGGCGCTGTGCTGATTGTCGCGAGATACCCATCGCAGAGGCAATCTCGTCCTGCGTGCGCCCAGCCACGTAATAAAGCCAGCCCGCACGCGCTGCGTCGTCCAGCCGTCCAGGTGTCTCGGTTCTTTTCGCCATTGAGGTCTACCGCGCGTAAAATGGGCCGGCTTTCTGCCGGACGAATATCTTTGAGTCTGTGCCGCGCCAGATCAGAACAAAATTGAGCAAAAGTCGAGTGCATTGAGAAAATGCATCGGCGGTATGGGCGAATATTCGCTCAGGCAAACCAGTTTGTGACGAAGAAGATCGCAGCCTTGATAAGGCCGTAGATCACGCCGCCAACGACGGTCAGTGAAATACCGGCCATGACCATTCCAAACGCCGAAAAGAGACCGTCCTTGCCCAAAATGCCGAAGGAAAACAGGCAGATGGTAAAAGCCGGCAGGATGTTGCCGAGCGGGATCGGCAGCGTCAGGATGACCGCAAGCACTAGGCACAGAAAGCCCACAAGGTATTCGGCAGGCGGCTCGACGAGGAAAGAAAGCCGCGGCTGCAGCATGCGCTCGGCAAAGGCGAGCCAACGGTGGATTCGCGAGACGACCGCCTCGAAATCCTCGCGCTTCATCGACCGTCCGGCAATTACCTTCGGTAACCATGGCTTCAGCCCGAACGTCAGCTGCGCTGCAAGAAAAAGTAGCGGCGCGCCGAGGATTGCGGAGGTTCCGGGCGGCGTCGGCACCAGATTGGGAATGGCAAAGACCAGCATGAGCGCACCGGTCGCGCGGTCGCCCATCACCTCGAAAAGATCGCCGATCGAAATGCGCTCGCGGCTCCTGTCACCCGCAAGCTGCCTCAGGATGGCCGAAAGCCGTCGCCCTCTTAGGCGCGGACTCCTGATCAAACGCCTGCGCGATGTCTCCATTTGCTCGATTGTCATAACATCCCGGCTCGTCGGCTCGCGACTGATACCATCTCAATGTGAATCTTCTCTGTCGAATGCGCCGCCATCATGGCCGCGCGGGTTCTGGATCACGGCTATTGCATGGCGATTTTTCGCCGGCACCCTTCACTTGACCCTTAGCAAAAAGCAGCGCTACTGCTCTTGGCAAGGAGAAATTGCTTGCGCATTCTTTTGGTTGAAGACGACAAGATGATTGGGCAAGCGGTGCGCGATCACGTTGCAGCGGCCGCTCACGCGATCGACTGGATGTGTACGATCGGCGATGCTGAGGCCGCTGCAGGCTCCGTCGACTACGGTCTGATCCTGCTTGATCTGCAGCTTCCCGACGGCAGAGGCATCGATTTGCTGAAACGGTTGCGTAACGACGGCATGGCAATGCCGGTAATAATTCTCACTGCGCGCGACCAGATTTCCGATCGCATCGAGGGCCTGAACGCCGGCGCCGACGACTACCTCGTCAAGCCATTCGATCTCGGAGAATTGCAGGCCCGCATCATGGCGGTCGCGCGCCGCTACGACGCCAATCCAAGGACTATCATCCGCATTGCCGATATCGAGATCGACCGGCCGCAGCACAGAATTGCCATCGCCGGCGAGCCGGTCGTGCTGACCAGCCGCGAATGGGCTGTGCTCGATCTGCTCATCGCCCGTCCGGGCGCAATCGTGCCGAAGGACCGGATCGAGGAAGCCCTTTATGCCTTCGGCTCGGAGATCGAAAGCAATACGGTTGAGGTCTATGTCAGCCGGCTGCGCAAGAAGATCGGTCGCGACAGGATCAAGACCGCCCGCGGCATCGGCTACACGCTGGCGCAAGCATGAGACGCGAACCGAGCATTACGCGCCGGCTCATTCTGGCGCTCACAAGTACTATGGTCATCTTCTGGCTCGCCGCGATCGGGCTCGGCATCCAGGTGATGCAGCACGAATTCGACGAGCTTTTCGACAGCGCCCAGCAGGAGACGGCCCAGCGCCTTTTGGCGCTGATCGTCGACGACCTGAACCAGCGCGCCGAAACCTACGCTTCCGGCGTCGCAATTTTAAATACGCCAGCCAGCCGCGAATATCTGACCTATCAAGTCCGCGACAAGGACGGAAATGTCGTTCTCCGCTCCAATGACGCTTCGCCCGAACCTTTCGATGCGCCACTCGTCCGCGGTTTTCACAACAACGATCACCAGCGCATCTATACCGAAGCGACCGCTGACGACGCCCTGTTCATGCAGGTGGCCGATCGCCTCGGCAATCGTCGCGAAGCCGTGCGCGAAAGCGCCGTCACGCTGCTGCTTCCACTGATCGTGCTGATCCCGGCGAGTATCTTCGCCATCTGGCTCATCCTTGGCCGGGCGCTGAAGCCGATCGAAACGCTACGCCGGGACATCGCCACCAAGGACAGCGGCAACATGGCAGCCATTGAAGGCGACGGGTTGCCGAAAGAAATCAAGCCGATCGCTCGCTCGGTCAATCTTCTGCTCGCTCGTCTCCGGTCGGCCCTTGAAGCGGAACGCGAATTTACCGCTAACAGCGCTCACGAGCTCCGCACGCCGATTGCCGGCGCTCTGGCACAGACCCAGCGATTGGCCGAAGAACTGTCGGCCGGTGCCGCCAGGACGCGGGCGCTGCAGGTCGAAAGCTCGCTCGTCGATCTCGGCCGCCTTGCCGAAAAACTGCTGCAGCTTTCACGCGCCGAAGCCGGCATCGGTGCCAGCGACAAAGCCGCCGATCTCAGCAAGGTGCTGGAGATGATCGTCAGCGACTACGAGCGCGACAGCCGCACCAAGGGGCGCGTCAACTATGTGCCCGACGCCGGAGCAACGCTTGTCCGTTATGCAGACATGGATGCCTTTGGCATCGTCATGCGCAACCTCATCGAAAACGCGCTTCTTCACGGCGACCAGGATCGGCCCGCCACGGTCAGCCTGGATAAGGCCGGGACCATCCGTGTCGTCAATGGCGGCCCTGCGATCCGGGAAGCCGATCTTGCGGGCCTCAAGAAACGCTTCCGGCGCGGCACGACCAGCGCATCCGGTTCCGGACTGGGCCTTGCGATCGCCGACCGCATCGTCGCACAGATGGGCGGCACGCTGGAACTCCTCTCCCCGGCAAGCGACGAGACTTCCGGCTTCGAGGCGAAGGTGAACCTGCCGGCATAGGACTTGCAAATCCGCCCGAAGGGTGCGAGCAGACGCGGAAACTTTCGAGGCAGACAAGCATGATCATCTCACTCGACATCGGCGGTTCGGCGATCAAAGGCGGTATCGCACGCTCGGAAACGGATATCGTTCCAATGGGTCGCCGTCCGACGCCCAAGGATGATTTTGCTGCTTTCGCCGAGACCATCCGCAGCTTCATAGCAGAGACCAGCGAAACACCTTCGTGCCTTGCCTTCTCGATTGCCGGCGTCGTCGATCCGGATACGCAACGGCTGACATGCGCCAACATTCCCTGCATTCACAACCGCAGCCTTGCGGCTGATCTGGAGGCCGAACTTGGCTTTCCGGTCCTGATTGCCAACGACGCCGATTGCTTCACCATGGCCGAAGCCGAACTCGGCGCCGGGCGCGGCCACCGCATCGTCTTCGGTGCGATCCTCGGCACTGGCGTCGGCGGCGGGCTCGTTTCCGACGGCCGGCTCGTCAACGCCTCGGGCGGTTTCGCCGGCGAATGGGGTCACGGCCCGATCCTCGCCTGCGAAGCCGGCAATCCCCCCGTGAAAATCCCGGCCCTTCCCTGCGGCTGCGGCCAGAAGGGCTGCGTCGATACAGTCGGTGGCGCCCGCGGCCTCGAGCGGCTTCACAAGACGCTGCACGACCTCGACTTCCCGAGCGAGGAAATCATCGCGCAATGGCGACGGGGTGAGGAAAAGGCGACGAACACGATCGATGTCTATACCGATCTCGTCGCCTCGCCCTTGGCACTCACTGTCAATATCACCGGCGCGACCATCGTCCCGGTCGGCGGCGGCCTTTCCAATGTCGAGCCGCTGCTTGCCGAACTCGACAAGGCCGTAAGGGGCCGCACGCTGCGCAGGTTCGACCGGCCGCTGATCGTGCGCAGCGAATGCCGCTTAGAGCCGGGCCTCATTGGCGCGGCTCTTCTGGGCCTGAAAGCGGTAGCGGCTTGAGAGCATTTTTTCGAGTGAGTTGATTGGAAAATGAAAATGGCGGGGCTTTCACCCGCCATTTTCACTCTGCTGCCAATGCCGGCGGATGATGGTCATCCGCCTCTTCCTGGTTGGCATTGGCATATTCGGTCTCCGTGTCCTTGGTCTTCGGCTCGCGGGCGAAGAAGAGGGCATAACCGGCTGGTAGCACGAGGATGGTCAGCACGGTCGCAACAAGAATGCCGCCCATCATCGCGTAGGCGAGCGGACCCCAGAAGACACCGCGGGAGATCGGGATAAGGGCGAGAACTGCCGTCAGCGCCGTCAGCATGATCGGCCGGAAACGGCGCACGGCCGCACCCACGATCGCCTCCTGCCGGTCCATGCCCGCCTTGATATCCTGGTCGATCTGGTCGACGAGGATGATCGAGTTGCGGATGATGATGCCGAGCAGCGCAATCACGCCGAGGATCGCGACGAAACCGAAGGGCGCGCCGCTGATCAGCAGTGCGGCAGAGGCACCGATGATGCCGAGTGGGCCGGTCGCGAGCACCAGCATCGCTTTGCCGAAATGCTGCAGCTGCGCCATCAGCAGCAGGACGATGACGACGAGCATGATCGGCGCCTTGGCGGCGATCGAAGCCTGACTTTCAGCGGCATCTTCCGCACCGCCCTGGATTTCGATCTTGTACCCGGCAGGCAGGCTGTCGCGCAGGCCCTGCATATCGGCATACATCTTCATCGCCACGTCGTTTGGCTGGATGCCATCTGGCAGCGTCCCGCGGACGGTGATCGTCGGCAGGCGGTCACGCCGCCATTCGACGCCTTGCTCCATGACGGGGACGACCCTGGCGACCTGCGAGACCGGAACAAAACCTCCGAAGTCCGTCGGGACATAGACCGAATTGACCGCCGACACCAGCGAACGGCTGGAATCCGGCTCCCGGGCCACGATCGAGACCGTCTCTTCGCCGTCGCGGAAGTCGTCAAGCGACGTGCCGGACACGGCGGTCTGCAGCGTCTGGCGGACGCGCTGCGAAGTGACGCCGAGGGCGCGGGCACGATCCTGGTCGATCACCAGCTTCATGGCCGGCACCGGCTCCAGCCAATCGTCGTGGACGGCACCGAGCTGCGGATTTTCGGCAAACTTCGCCTTCACCTGATCGGCGATATGGCGAACCTCCTGGCGATCCGGTCCCATGACGCGCATTTGCACGGGCCAGCCCGTCGGCGGACCGAGGAAGAGACGGTCGACCTTGCCGCGGATCGACGGAAAATCGTCCGCAAGGATGCTGCGCAGCTTGACGATCAGCCGCTCGCGGGCAGGTTCATCATTTGCGATGATCAGGAGCTGTGCGAAGTTTGGATTGCGAAGCTGCTGGTCGAGCGGCAAGAAGAAGCGCGGTGCGCCCTCGCCGATATAGGTGGCAATGAACTTCTTGTCCTTGTCATCCATCATCTTGGCTTCGAGCATCTTTGCCTGCGTCTCGACTTCCTTGATGCTGGTGCCTTCCGGCAGCCAGAGATCGACGAGAATTTCCGGACGCGAGGATTGCGGGAAGAAGTTCTGCGGAATGAACTGGAACGCCCAGAGACTCGTCGCAAAGGTGAAGAGCGTGGCAGCCAGCACGATGATGCGATGACGCACAGCCCATGCGACAGTGGTGCGCAGGCGGCGGTAAAAGCGCGTGTCGAAGACATCGTGATGCTCGCCGGCGTGCTTGCGCTGCTTGAGGATCATGTAACCCAGCCACGGCGTGAAATAGACCGCGACGAACCACGAGACGACGAGCGCGATGCCGACCACATAAAAGAGCGAGCGCACATATTCGCCGGCCGTCGATTCTGCAAAGCCGACGGGAATGAAGCCTGCCGTGGTGATCAGCGTACCGGTCAGCATTGGGAAGGCGGTCGAGGAATAGGCGAAGCTCGCCGCCTCGATCTTCACGAGGCCCTCTTCCAGTTTTCGTTCCATCATCTCGACGACGATCATCGCATCGTCGACCAAAAGTCCAAGCGCAATAATGAGCGCGCCGAGCGAGATGCGCTGCAGGTCGATGCCGAGTTCGTACATGATGGCGAAGGTCGCAGCCAGCACAAGCGGAATCGCTATCGCAATGACAAGGCCCGATCGCCAGCCGATCGACAGGAACGAGACGATCAGCACGATGATAAGCGCTTCGCCAAGCGCATGCATGAATTCGCTGATGGCCTCGGTCACGACATCCGGCTGATTGGATATCTGGTCGACGGAAACGCCATAGGGAAGAGATTCATCGAAGCGCTGATAGGTCGCTTCGATATCCTTGCCGACATCCGTGACCTTGAAGCCTTTGGCCATGACCACGCCGACCTGCACGCTTTCGTGCCCGTTGAAACGGTATTTGCGTTGATAGGGGTCTTCGAGCCCGGAGGTAACGGTGGCAATATCACCGAGACGCGTCACCTGGTTGCCGGAACGCAGGCGTAGTTCGCGAATATCCTCGGCCTTCTTCACATCGCCTTCGACGGAAATACGCACCGAACGCAGCCCGGTATCGACAGAGCCGGCAGGATCGACTGTGTTCTGGCCTTTGATGGCATTTTGCAGGTCGAGGATCGTAAGTCCTCGTTCGGCAAGCGCCTTGGAGGAAACGTCGATGTAGATCTTTTCCGGCTGGTCACCAATGATGACGGCCTTCTCGACGCCCCGCGTCGAAAGCAGCATGTCGCGCGCCTGGATCGCGAATTTCTTCAGTTCCGGATAGGAGTAGCCGTCGCCGCTGATCGAATGAAGTGTGATGAAGGTATCGCCGAATTCGTCATTGAAATAGGGCCCAAGCAGGCCTTCCGGCAGCTCGTTCGAAATATCGCCGACCTTCTTGCGCACCTGATAGAAGGCATCCGCCACTTCCGCGGAGTTCGTGTCGCCCTTCACCTGCAGCGTAATGACGGCGCTGCCGGCACGGGTGTAAGAGCGAACGAAATCGAGATGCGGCGTTTCCTGCAGCTTGCGCTCGATCTTGTTGACGACCTGGTCCTCCATTTCCTGGATCGAGGCGCCTGGCCACATAGCTTGCACGACCATGACACGGAAGGTGAAATCCGGATCTTCCTTCTGCCCCATGCGCATCAGTCCGAGCGCACCGGTGATGATGATCAAACCGAAGAGGAAGCGTGCAATGCTGGGATGACCGATTGCCCAGCGCGACAGATTGAAGGAGCGTTTCTCGGTGGTCGAGTTGTCCATGACAGTATTCCCTCTCCTGGACAGCAATTATTGAACGGTGCCGGCGGGCTCGGCGGAAGCCGACTGCTCGCCCGGCACCGAGACCTTCAGGTTCTCGGTCATGAACTGCGTTCCGGCAGCAACAACGAGATCCCCGCTCTTCAGGCCATCGGTGACGTTGACGCCGTCGCCGGTGAAATCACCGACGCGGATTTGGCGTGCGTGCACGGTTGCCGCGCCGCGGTCGACGACCCAGACGATCTTCTTCCCATCCTTCTCGGCAAGCGCGCTCAACGGCACCGCCACATAGGGATCGGAATTCGTAACATCCGCCTCGATCGTCGCCGTCATCCCGAGCAGAACACGCTGATCATTTGGCAGGCTGATGCGGACGGAAAAGGTCCGGGACTGCTGATCGGCGCTTCCTGAAACTTCGCGCACCTTGCCGTCGAGCACCAGCTTGTCATCCGACCAGAAGGTTGCCTTCACCGTCTTGCCCGGCTTGAATTCGGCAATATCGTTTTCCGACACCGCGATCTGAACTTCCTTCTCGCCATCGATGGCAACGGCGACGACAGGTGTACCGGAAGCGACGACCTGACCCGTATCCGCACTGACTGCGGTTACGATGCCGTTCTGATCGGCCTTCAGATCCGTGTAACTTACCTGGTTCTTCGCCTGATCGAGCGAGGAGATCGCAGCATCGCGCGTCGAAACAGCTTGGTCATAGGAAAGCGAAGCCTGCTCGAGTTGCGATTTCGGTGTGGCATTCTTGTCGAAGAGCTGCCCGGCACGCTTGTTGGCGAGATCTGCCGTCTGTACGCCCTTCTCGGCCGCCGCCAGGTTGGCTTCAGCCGTCTTCACCGCGAGCTGATAATCCGTGGAATCGATGCGCGCGAGCACATCCCCAGGCTTCACTCGATCGCCGATATTGACGAGTCGCTCCGTGATCTTGCCCGCAACACGGAACCCGAGATTCATCTCGATGCGTGCTTTTACAGCACCGGAATAGTCGAGGGCTCGCGTTTGGCCGGCCATGGCAATCTCCACGACTTTTACGGGGCGGACGATTTTTTTCGTCTCTGCCTTCTCCTCCTCGCTGCAGCCGGCAAGGCCGAGGCTGACGATGCCGACAAACGCGAAGCTGAAAACGGACGGCAGATTGCGTGTCTTGAGCGAAACCATCTTCGCACTCCTGATCGTTTCGTGTGTTTCTGACGGCCTGGCCATGCCGTTATTTCAATGCCTTGATCGAATATTCGATGAGTTCGTCAACCGTCGCGCGGTTGGTCTTGGCAAGACATTGCGCCACCATCTGGGGGTGGCAGAGCGTCACGGTGGCCGCACCGAAGCAGCGTGATGCAACATTTGCATCCTGCTCGGCGAATTCCCCGGCTGCGATCCCTTCGCGGATCACGCCGGCGATCAGTTCATGAATGGCGTCGATATGTCGTTCGATGACATGCCAGTCGCGTTCGATTGCGACGACGACCATCTCGTGCACCTTCTGTTCATCAAGCATCGTGTCTAGCGTCATCTGATACTGGCCATACACAAATCGTCGCAGGCGCTCCGAGGCGCTGATCGGCAAGTGGCAGATGTCGTAGGCCTGCTTGTAACTGGCCGCCAGCATGCGGCCGCAGATCGCCTGGTGGATTTCCACTTTCGAGGCGAAGAAGCGGTAGATATTGGCCGGCGACATGCCGAGGTCACGCGCCACATCGGCAACCGTCGTCTTGCCGTAGCCATAGTGGCGGAACAGCCGCTCTGCCGCATCCAGAATGCGCGTCACATTTTCCTGGCGGGTACTGTCCAGCATGTTTTCTGCGGTTTCATTCATGCGTTTTCAGAACCTTACTTACGACTGACGAATTTTGAATTTCGTCAGTCGTAAAACATCAGGCGTCATTTGTCAATATTCCGCCACCGCCAAAAAAATGCCGCGGCATCGGCTCGCGGCATTTAAAATCGATCATTGGGGAAATCAGTCCAGCTTGACGTCGAGTGTGATCGGCACGGCGGAAAGCGCCTTGGAAACCGGGCACCCTGCCTTCGCCTTATTGGCGAGCTCGGTGAACGCCGCCTGGTCGGCGCCGGGAACCTTGCCGGTCAGCGACAGATGGATCGCGGTGATCGCGAAGCCACCTTCGACGCTCTCGAGCGTTACCTTTGCCGTCGTCTCCATGTCTTCGGCAGTAAGCCCCGCATCGCTGAGAATCAACGATAGTGCCATGGTGAAGCAGCCGGCATGGGCCGCGCCGATCAGTTCTTCCGGATTGGTGCCTGGAATACCTTCGAAGCGGCTCGAAAAACCATAGGGATGCTCCTTCAACGCGCCGCTCTGTGTCGATATCCGCCCCTTGCCGTCCCTGAGGCCGCCGGACCATTGAGCCGAACCTGTACGATTGATCTGCATGCCGTCCTCCTGTTTCGATTGGACTCATCCGGAAAGGACTTTTGCCGCTTCCCGCCGCAGAGAGGCCAGGCCTCCCCGAACGGCAATATAAGGCTCTATCGGCAGAAGACGACAGCTATCAGAAAATCGGTCCCGAAGAAGACCTGCACTCGCCTGATCGCGCGATAAATCATCATACAATGGAATTGCCTTTGTATGATATTGCAGTAAAGGGTTGTGCACATGCGCCGAGGAGACGTCGCATGGAAACCCGAATTTCCACTAGGATTCGGTTTGCTTCACCGGTGAGGCTAGAGGTCAGTGGACTCCAGCGAGCAGCAGGATGAGGGCGAAAACCCGCGCGAGCGCCGCCCGCGCGTGCGCCGAAACGTCACAGTCTCGATCGCGCGAGCTATCTGTTCCCACCGTTATCCAGCAGGCCTGCCGCTGCCGCGCGAAAACGACCTCTGCGAAATCTACGGCGTCAGCCGCACCGTCATTCGCGAATCCCTGAAAATCCTGGAATCCAAAGGCCTCGTGCGCGGCAAGCCTCGTATCGGCACGACCGTCTGCGACAAGGACGACTGGAACATACTTGATGCCGACGTGCTCGAATGGATGGGACCGCATATCGAGGATTCCGACCTGCTCGGCTGCATCCTCGAAGCCCGACGCACCATCGAGCCTGCGGCCGCCGAATACGCAGCCGCACGCGCAACGGCACAGGAGATTGCCGATCTCGACCGCGCCTGGCGACAGATGCGCGATTGCGCCAACGATCCGGAAAGCTTCACCGATGCCGACATCATGTTCCATTCGGTGCTGCTAGCCGCGAGCCACAACCAGGTGTTCCGGCGGCTCTCGAGCGCCATTCACGCCGCGGTGAAATATGCCCTGCACGCCTCGAATGTCGCGGTTAAAAACCGCCAGGACGCAGTTGCCGTTCACGGCGAACTGGTCGAGGCACTCAGGATGCGCGACCGTAAACGGGCACGCGAATGCGCCAACCGGATGCTGGATCTTGCGGTGCGCGATCTTGCAGCCGTCAAGAAAGCCACCAGCAGCGCCCCGTAGAGAAACACGAGAAGAATGAGGCCTGAACCGATGAAGATCACGAAACTGACCACCTATATCGTTCCGCCGCGCTGGTTGTTTTTGAAGGTCGAGACCGATGAGGGCGTGGTCGGCTGGGGCGAGCCGGTGGTCGAGGGCCGGGCTCTGACCGTGGAAACCTGCGTGTACGAGCTTGCCGACTACCTGATCGGCAAGGATCCATTCCTGATCGAGGACCACTGGAACGTCATGTATCGCGGCGGCTTTTACCGCGGCGGCGCCATCCACATGAGCGCGCTTGCCGGCATCGACCAGGCGCTCTGGGACATCAAGGGCAAGGCCCTTGGCCAGCCGGTCCATTCGCTGCTCGGCGGCCAGGTGCGCGACCGGATCAAGGTCTACAGCTGGATCGGCGGCGACCGCCCGTCAGACGTCGCGCGCAATGCCAAGGAGGTCGTCGCGCGCGGCTTCAAGGCGATCAAGCTCAACGGCTGCGAGGAAATGCAGATCGTCGACACCAACGAGAAGGTTGAAAAGGCCGTCGAGACCATCGCCACCATCCGCGAGGCGATCGGCCCGCATATCGGCATCGGCGTCGATTTCCACGGCCGTGTCCACAAGCCGATGGCAAAGGTCCTGGCCAAGGAACTCGAGCCCTACAAGCTGATGTTCATCGAAGAGCCGGTGCTTTCCGAAAACAGGGAAGCGCTGAAGGAGATCGCCAATCATTGCTCCACGCCGATCGCGTTGGGCGAGCGGCTCTACTCGCGCTGGGATTTCAAGTCGGTGCTTTCCGACGGCTATGTCGACATCCTCCAGCCGGACCTTTCGCATGCCGGCGGCATCAGCGAGTGCCGCAAGATCGCGGCGATGGCGGAAGCCTATGACGTGGCGCTCGCCCCGCATTGCCCGCTCGGGCCGATCGCGCTTGCCGCATGCCTGCAGGTCGATGCCGTTTCCTACAACGCCTTCATCCAGGAACAGAGCCTCGGCATTCACTACAACCAGGGCAACGATATCCTCGACTACATCTCCAACAAGGACGTCTTCAAGTACGCCGAGGGCTTTGTCAGCATTCCCCAAGGGCCGGGTCTCGGTATCGAGGTCGATGAGGCCTATGTCATCGAGCGCGCCAAGCAGGGGCACCGCTGGCGCAATCCTGTCTGGCGTCATGCCGACGGCAGCTTCGCCGAGTGGTGAGAACCAACAAGGGTCGCGTCGAGCGGCCCTTGTTGTTGCACCGTGTAGGAGGCAGCGCGCGCCATCCGTCATAGTGAAAGCTCATAGGAGGAGATTTCAAATGACCAGAGCAATCGCAGTGATCGTCGCACGCATTATCTTCAGCTTCATCTTCTTCATGGCGGCTGGCTTCAAGTTTGCCGACATGGGCGCCACATCAACCTATATCGCCTCCGCCGGTTTTCCGCTGGCCGGCTTCCTGGCATGGGTCGCGGCCTTCTTCGAGATGGCTTTGGCGCTAGCCTTGATAACCGGCGTCTTCTTTACGGAGGCAAGCCTGCTTGCCGGCACTTATGTCGTCTTCCTGGCATTCGCCTTTCATGGCCCGTCACGCTGGACGGATAACCAGGCGGAATTCGGTTTCTTTATCGACCACTTCAGCTTCCTCGCAGGACTTCTATTTGCCGCCGTGCACGGGCCGGAGAAGTGGGCGATCCGCCGCAGCCTGGTGAGGCTTTAAGGCCGCCAGCCCGATAACTTCGCCCCCGCGGCGGAACCATGCCCCCATTCGAACATTGCCCTAACGCAAAACCGAACGAGGGATTGGGAAATGGAACTTCAGGGAAGAACTGCACTGGTCACCGGCGCGGGTTCCGGCATCGGAAAGGCGACCGCTCTGAAGCTGGCCGCAGAAGGCGCAAGGGTTGCCGTTTTGAGCCGCACCGGCCGCGAGGCGAAACAAACCCGCGACGAAATCCGCTCCGCAGGCGGGGAAGCGATCTCGCTGAAGGCCGACACCAGCGACGAAGGCCTGATGCGCGACGCAATTGCAACCCTTCTCGGCAAGTTCGGAGGCATCGACATCGTCGTTGCCAATGCCGGCATCAATGGCGTCTGGGCGCCGATCGACGACCTGAAGCCGCAGGAGTGGGACAAGACGATGGCCGTCAACCTGCGCGGTACCTACCTCACCCTCCATCTCACCGTTCCGTATATGAAATCGAACGGCGGCTCCATCATCGTCGTCTCCTCGATCAACGGCACGCGGACCTTCACGACACCTGGGGCGACCGCCTATACCGTCACGAAGGCCGGCCAGGTGGCGATGGTGCAGCAGCTGGCACTGGAACTCGGCAAGCACGGAATCCGCGTCAATGCCGTCTGCCCGGGCGCCATCGACACCAATATCAGCGACAATACCAGGAGCCGCCACCGCGAGGAGACGGAAATCCCGGTCGTCTGGCCGGAAGGCGAAATCCCGATCAGCGGCGGCGAGGCAGGGCATAGCGCGGATGTTGCCGAAGCCATCCTTTTTCTTGCGACAGAGCGCTCGCGTCACATCACCGGCACACCGATCTGGATCGATGGCGGCCAAGGCCTGCTGCGCTAGGGTCAGCCTCCGAGCCGCGCAGTTTCCAGCGTGTAAAGCTCCTGCGGCCGCTTGACGCCGCGCAGCGCATAACGGCCGATGCAGGCGAGGCCGCTGCGCTGAGCCTCAGGAATAGCAGCTGCAAAATCCGATGACATCAGTACGTTGAGATCGACCGATCGGCATATCGACGCGATGCGGCTGACCTCGTTGACCGCCGGACCAATGACCGTGAAGTCCAGCCGTTCCTGGCTGCCGATATTGCCGTAGAAGACATCGCCGATATGCAGGCCGAGATAGACGTCGGTCGTCGGCCTGCCATCGGTGGCGCGCGCTTGATTGAGCGTCGAAAGCCTCTTGCGCAACAGACCCTCGGCGCGCAATGCCGCGAGGCACGCCTCGGATTGCTCCTCAGCCTTGAAAATCGCAAGCACACCGTCGCCGATGAGCTTCAACACGTCGCCACCTGCCTCATGGATCGCGGAAATCACCACTTCGCTATAGGCGTTGAGCAGCGGCAGAATTTCTTCCGGCGGCGCGCTATCCGATATCTTGGTGTAATTCAGAAGATCCGAAAACCAGAGTACCGCCGAAATCCGCTCGGACTTGCCGCGCGTGATCTTGCCCTCCAGCACCTGCTTCGCTGCATCCTCGCCTAGATAGACCTCGGCGATCGTGCGCGCGATGCGGCCGAGCGCGATGCACTTGATTGCCAGCGCCAGGACCGGCACGAGCTTGCGCAGGATGGCGAGGTCGTGGTCGCAAAATCCTTGCGGATGCCGGGTCGTAAAATGCGAGAAAAAGCAATCCATCTCGCCGATCGTACCAGCTTTGGCGAAGCGATGTACCATGGCGACGAAATCGGTGTGGCCCGCTTCGGCCATCTCGTCGAGCATGACGAAATCCGTCGGGTCGCCGAAGCCGATGCGGCGGCGCACCTCGCTCTCTTTGCCGGACCAGAGATAGTAGAAGGCCGAACGCTGCCAGTTATCCCGCGCACTGCCCTCGCCGGTCGGACCGTATTCGAATTCGGTCTCTATGTCCTCCTGGCTGTCCCACCGGAAGGCACGGCCCTCGTGCACCGGGTGCAGTGTATCCATAAGCGCCATGCCGCGATCGAGCGGCAGGCCGAATTCGCGGCAGGACTTGCAAAAGCCGGTCAGCAGCTCGGCTTCAGAGGCACCCTTCAGTCCCTGTTCCGTCAGCCATGCGGCCACCGTTCCGACGTCGCTGTATTCCATGTAGCCGATCCTCACTGTTGAAACCTGTACCCCGATTTCGCCGGCAAGGGAAAGACAAACTCACCCGGGTACGGGCATATTGTAAGGTGTCACGATTTCGACCGTCGACGGCGAAGACGCCGCGGGATGGCCCGAAAGTTGGCGGCCGATGATGGTCCGGAAGGCAGAGCGGGCGTCCATGCGCAAGTCGTGATGCAGCACGAAGCCGATCTTATGCGCAGCAAGCAGAGCCCGGTTATCGGCATCGAGATCATGAGCGACGAAGATCAGGATCCGCCGCTGCATCGCCTCGAAGGCCGCCAGAACCGCCTTGTTACCGCCGCCGATCGAATAGACGGCATTGATCGCCGGATCGTCAGCGATGGCGCGTGCCGTCTGCGTACCGGTCGCCGCATCGGTTCCGTGTCCCTCGCTGATTTCTGTAATGCCGATCTGCGGATAGCGGTCCCGGATGAGGCGGCGAAAGCCGATCTCCCGCTCTTCTTCGCCACGAAAGCGGCCGCTCGACAACGTCACCAGCACCTGGCCGGAGGCGCCGGAAAAGCGCTCGCCAATCAGATAGGCAGCCGTCTCTCCCGCTGCCCGGTTGTCCGCGCCCGCGTAAGCGGCGCGCAGCGAATTCGGCAGGTCCGTCACCAATGTGACAACGGGAATGCCCGCTTCGTCCGCGCGCGCTACGGCCGCGACGATCTCGGGGACATCGGGCGCCTTCAGCACGATCCCATGCGTTCCGCGAAGCCGAATGCGGTCGAGAAGCAGGACCAGCTCGCCCGGCTTCATCACCTCGGCAAAATGGAAGCGGCAGCGGAAAACCGTCGGCAGGAATGTCGCAACCTCGGCCTCGAAGGCCGCCCGTACGGCAGTGCTGAAACGGTCCGGCGTCTCCATGACGATATCGATCGCGAACTTTCGTGCCGCGGTCTCGGCGCCGGCCTGCTGCTTCTCGAGTTCAACGATGGCAGCCCTGACACGCATTTCGGTCTGGCGCCGTACGCCGCCTCGTCCATTCAAGACGCGATCGACCGTTGCGGTGCTCAATCCCGCTTGAAAGGCAATATCCTTGACGAGGAATATATGCGCCATGCCAATACTGATGGTTTTTTGATGGATTTCTGATCTATAACACGCTCATCCTCGGCGTATAGTGCCATCATCAGAGATGGAGGAGCCGCCTGATGAAAACCGATAACCCACAGAAACTCCGTGCCGATCGCGTCTGGCTGACCGAGGATGCCTGCGATCTCGACGAGTTTCGTGCACTCGCCGAGAAGACCACGTTGCTCGCCGACTATCCGACGGCAGACAGGATCGACAAGAACGTTCTGATCTACGAGAGCCGCAAGGTTATCGCCGCGATCGCCGATCCGCATGGCCGCCGCGCCGTCCTCGCCGAGATATGCGAAGCTTTCGGCGAAGGTCCGGGTGTGGTCGTCTTCAAGCACGCCTATGAGGACCCGAGCGTTATTGATGGCGCCAGCAGGATCTTCGATGACCTTATCGAGGGGCAGCACCGCACCTCGACCGGCGGCGGCGACCATTTCGCCAAGCCCGGCGCCAATGACCGCATCTGGAATTCGCTGGAAAAGCATTGCCTGGCTGATCCGGCAAATTTCGCCAAATATTACGGCAATGCCATTGTCGCCATCGCCAGCGAAGCCTGGCTCGGACCAGGCTACCAGATGACGGCCCAGGTCAACCGCGTAAACCCGGGCGGTGCAGCGCAATCCGCCCACCGCGACTATCACCTCGGCTTCCAGGCTTCGAAAGTAATCGAGCAGTTCCCGTCGCATGTGCACCGGCTTTCTCCAGTGCTGACGTTGCAGGGCGCGGTCGCGCATTGCGACATGCCGCTCGAAAGCGGGCCGACGCTCTTCCTGCCACACAGCCAGACCTATGTACCCGGCTACCTCGCGTTGAAACGGCAGGAGTTCAAGGACTATTTCGAGGAAAACCACGTCCAGCTACCGCTCGAAAAGGGCGATGTGGTCTTCTTCAATCCCGCCCTTTTCCATGCCGCCGGCACCAACCGCTCGGCAAATATCAGGCGTCTCGCCAATCTTCTGCAGGTGTCGTCCGCCTTCGGCCGCGCGATGGAAACGGTAAACCGTGAACGGATGAGCGCGAAGTTGTTCCCGGCTCTAAAGGCGCTGAAGGGCAGGCTCTCCGACGCAGAAATCGCGAATGCCGTCGCCGCTTGCGCCGAGGGATACTCCTTCCCCACCAATCTTGACCGCGATCCGCCCCTCGGCGGCCTTGCCCCGAAGACGCAATCGCAGCTCATGCATGAAGCGTTGAGGCAAGGCTGGAGCGACGAGGCATTGGTGACGGCGCTGGCCGAACAGGCGGAGAGGAAGTTGAGCTAGAAAGGTTAGGCTGGAGCAAGCCGACCCTTCATCCGATCCCCCGGGCAAACCATCGCGCCACACGTTTCTTCTGCCCACCGAGGAGAAGGTCCTGCAGGCGGATGAGGGGCGAGCGTCAGCACTGACAGCAAACGGGGGCCTCGCCCAACGGGGCGCCATTCGGATATCATCGCCACACATCAAGGGGAGGAGCCAAATGACCACAGACCATGGCCGTCTCGACGGCAAGATCGCGATCGTCACCGGCGGCACGCAGGGGCTCGGCGCGACGATCGCCCGGCTCTTTGCGGAACGCGGCGCAAAAGGCATCGTTATCTGCGGCCGCAATGAACGGAAGGGCAAGGCGAAAGCGGAGGACATCTCGTCGAGAACCGGCTCAAAGGTCGTCTATGTCAAAGCCAATCTCGGCAATGTCGAGGACGCGCGCAATGTCGTCCATGTCTGCGACCAGGCCTTCGGCCGCGTCGATGCACTGGTGAACGCAGCGGCGATTACCGATCGCGGAACGATCCTCGATACAAGCCCGGAACTCTTCGACGCCATGTTCGCCGTCAATGTCCGCGCGCCATTCTTTCTGATGCAGGAAACCGTCAAGGTCATGCGTCGCGACAAAATCGAGGGCACGATCGTCAATATCGGCTCGATGTCTGCAAGAGCCGGCCAGCCCTTTATCTCCGCCTATTGCGCATCGAAGGGTGCGCTTGAAACATTGACGAAGAACACGGCCTATGCGCTGCTTCGAAACCGTATCCGCGTCAACGGTCTCAATATCGGCTGGATGGCGACTGAGGGTGAGGACCGCATCCAGAGAGAATATCACGCCGCGTCCGACGACTGGCTGGCGAAGGCCGCGGCAAGCCAGCCCTTCGGTCGCCTCGTCGATCCGGAAGAAGTTGCCCGCGCCTGCGCCTATCTCTCGTCTGCCGAATCCGGCCTGATGACTGGCTCGGTCATCTGCTTCGACCAGTCGATATGGGGCGCATATGACGGATCACCGCATCCGGCGGCAGCCCTTTGAAAAATCGCCAGAGCCCGGCGCATTTGCCGCACCGGGCTCTGGCACGCATCGCCGTTTATGTTTACGAAGAACCTCATATCGCTTTGGGGAGGTGCCAATCAGTGTCGCAAGATATCCTCTATGAGATTCGCGACGACCGCTTCCGCAGCCTGATTGCAGGAAGCGCCAGGCTGGAGGAACTTTATAGCGGCTGCCGCTGGGCGGAAGGCCCTGTCTGGTTCTCTGATCTCAATTGCCTGATCTGGAGCGATATCCCGAACGAGCGCATGCTGCGCTGGGTGCCGGATGGCGGCGTTTCGGTCTTCCGTTCGCCATCGAATTACGTCAACGGCAACACCCGTGATCGTCAGGGGCGCCTGATCTCCTGCGAACACGGCGGCCGTCGCGTTACGCGTACGGAGCCCGACGGCAAGATCACGGTGCTGGCCGACAGCTATCAGGGCAAGCGTCTCAACTCGCCAAACGACGTCGTCGTCGCGTCCGACGGCTCGATCTGGTTCACGGACCCGAGCTACGGCATCAAATCGGACTACGAAGGCCACAAGTCGGAGCCGGAACAGGAGACGCGCAACGTCTACCGCATCGATGCGCAGAGCGGCGTCGTCGAAGCGGTGGTTACCGACTTCATCCAGCCGAACGGCCTTGCTTTCACGTCCGACGAAAAGCAGCTCTACATTGCCGATTCCGGCTCTGCCGATCATGACGTGCCGCGCCATATCCGCGCCTTCGACGTCATCGATGGCAAGAAGCTCGCCAATAGCCGTTATTTCTGCTCAATCGACAACGGCATACCGGATGGCTTCCGCTTCGACACCAGCGGAAATCTCTGGAGCAGCGCCGCCGATGGCGTGCATTGCTTCGCCCCGGACGGTACCTTGCTTGGTAAGATCAAGGTGCCGCAGACCGTCTCCAACGTCACCTTCGGCGGTCAGAAGAAAAACCGCCTGTTTATCACCGCAACACAGTCGCTCTATTCAATCTACACGGCGACGAATGGCGCACAATATCCGTAAGCGGCTCTGCCGGCCGCGCCAATCAGACACGCTTTAAAGAGGAGTCCGGGATGCGGTCCGTCGTCTCGTTCAATGAATCCTGGAGTTTCCACGAAGGCTTCGGCCAGCAGCTTCTCGACGCTTTCGACGGCACGACGAGCGTCAGCCTGCCGCACACCGCCGTCGAGCTGCCCTTCAACTATTTCGACGAGAAGCTCTATCAGCGCGCCTTTACTTATCAGAAAGTCTTGCGCTGGCTGCCCGAGTTCGAAGGCCGCGAAGTATCGATCGTCTTCGATGGCGCCATGGCCGATAGCGTCGTCTACCTGAACGGCGAAGAGATCATCGCTCATAAGGACGGCTACACGCCCTTCGAGGCCCGCCTCACCGGCAAGCTTGTTAAGGGCGACAACCTGGTTACCGTGAAGGTTGACGGCAGCGAGAACCCCGCAATCCCGCCTTTCGGGGGCCGTATCGACTACCTCACTTATGCCGGCATCTATCGCGATGCCTGGCTTAAGGTCACCGGCGCGGTTTCGATCCGCAACATCAAGATCGAAACCGCAAATGTACTCTCCGACGTCAAATCCGTTCGCGTCCGCTGCGATCTCGCCAACCCGCAAAATGCCGCGTTTCTTGGCACCGTTACGGCTTCGCTGAAGGACGCATCCGGCACCGTCATCGCGACCGCGAGCGGCGATACGACGGGCGAAGACGTGACGCTGTCCTTCGAAGGCCTTATGGGCATTTCGCTTTGGGACATTTCCAGTCCTGCACGCTATGAAATCACCGTCGACCTGAAAACCAGCCACGGCTCGGATCGGCTGTCGTCGCATTTCGGCTTCCGCAGCGCCGAGTTCACGCCGGATGGTTTTCTGCTCAATGGCAAGCCGCTGAAACTGCGCGGCCTGAACCGCCACCAGGCATTTCCTTATGTCGGCTATGCGGCCGGGCGCTCGGCGCAGGAGCGTGATGCCGATATCATGAAATCGGTGCTGAAGTGCAATATCGTCCGCACCTCGCACTATCCGCAGTCGAAATGGTTCCTGGACCAGTGCGACCGCATCGGTCTGCTGGTTTTCGAGGAGATCCCCGGCTGGCAGCATATCGGCGACGTGGAATGGCAGCAGGAGTCGATCCGCAACGTCCGCCGCATGATCGAACGCGACTGGAACCACCCGTCGATCGTCATATGGGGCGTGCGCATCAACGAATCGCAGGATAGCCACGACTTCTACGCCGAAACCAACCGGCTCGCCCGCGAGCTCGACCCGACCCGCAAGACCGGCGGCGTGCGCTACATCACGGAAAGCGAGTTGCTCGAAGACGTCTACACGATGAACGATTTCATCCTCGGCAACGAGGAACTGCCCGGCGCCAATCGCCCACGCACGGCGCTTCGCAACCAGCAGGAAAGCACCGGTCTTGATCGAAAGGTGCCGTACCTCATCACCGAGTTCAATGGCCACATGCATCCGACTAAGATCTACGATCAGGAGGCGCGCCAGGCAGAGCATGTGCGTCGTCACCTCGAGGTGCTGAACGCCGCCTACGGCGATCCGGAAATCGCCGGCGCGATCGGCTGGTGCATGTTCGACTACAACACCCATAAGGATTTCGGCTCCGGGGACCGCATCTGCTATCACGGTGTGCTCGACATGTTCCGCGAGCCGAAATTTGCCGCCTATGCCTATTCCAGCCAGTGCGATCCGTCTGACGAGATCGTCATGAAGCCGGTGACCTTCTGGGCGCGCGGGGAACGCAACATCGGCGGCGTTCTGCCTCTGATCATTCTTACGAACTGCGATGAGGTCGAGCTGAAATACGGCTCGATCACCAAGCGCATCGGTCCGGATCGTGATCATTTCCCACACCTACCCCACCCGCCCGTCGTGCTGGACCATCGGCATTTCACGACCGATGAGCTTGGCACGTGGGGTTTTGAGTGGCTCGACGGCGAGTTTACGGGTTATATCGACAGCCAGCCCGTGGCCAGGTTGCGGCTTGCTGCCGATCCGCTGCCGACGACGCTCGACGTGGTGGCCGACAGTGGATCGCTGAAAGCCCGCGAGCGCGACACGACGCGCGTCATCATTCGCGCGATAGACCAATATGGCCAGCGACTTCCCTTTCTGCATGATAGCGTGACACTGCGCGTCGATGGTCCAGCCAAGATCGTCGGCCCCTCCACTATTCCGCTGCAGGGCGGGACGGCTGGCTTCTGGCTGGAAGCAACCGGGCTCACCGGCAACATTACGGTCGAGGCAGTCTCGTCCCGTTTTGCACCTGTCACCCTGCATGTAACGGCCGTCTGACGGACGCTTATGCGATCCGGAGCTCGCTCTCCGGATCAAAGAACACCGCCTTATCGAGATTGAAGGCAAGGCGCGTGCTCTGACCAGGCTGAATACCGGCATCGGCGCGCAGCCGCGCAATGACCGACTTGCCGCCGAGCTTCGTCACGGCGAAAGTGTCCGAGCCTGCGGGCTCGACCACCTCGATCGCACAGTCGCCTTCCGCCAGCGACTTTGCCTTGCGGTCGGCGCCGTCCGGATCGGTCAACGCTTCCGGGCGAATGCCGAAGATCACCTTCTTGCCGGCATAGGAGGCCAGGCTGTTGCTTGCAGCCGAAACCGGCAGCTTTAAGGCTTCGGCGTTCGGCCGGTCGAGTGAAACCTGCAGGCCGCCGGCGCTGTTTTCCAGCGTCGCGTTGAGGAGATTCATCGCCGGCGATCCCATGAAGTCGGCAACGAAGATATTGGACGGGCTATTGTAGATTTCGGCGGGTGTACCGAACTGCTGCAGCACGCCATCCTTCAGTACGGCGATCTTGGTTGCCAGCGTCATCGCCTCGATCTGGTCGTGCGTGACATAGACGATCGTCGTTTTCATACGCTGATGCAGGCGCTTGATCTCGGTGCGCATATCGACGCGCAGCTTGGCATCCAGGTTCGACAGCGGCTCGTCGAAGAGGAAGACCTGCGGATTGCGCACCAACGCGCGTCCCATCGCAACGCGCTGGCGCTGACCGCCCGAAAGCTGGCTTGGCTTGCGGTCGAGCAAATGGCCGATCTGCAGCATGTCGGCCACTTCCTTGATCGCCTTTGCACGCGCATCCTTCGGCACGCCGCGAATCTCCATGCCGAAGGAAATGTTTCCCGCCACCGTCATGTTCGGGTAGAGCGCGTAGGACTGGAACACCATGGCAATGTCGCGCTTGGAGGGATGAAGACCGTTAATGGTGCGGCCATCGATGCGAATATCGCCCGAGGTAATCGACTCAAGGCCGGCAATGGTGTTGAGCAAAGTGGACTTACCGCAGCCCGATGGACCGACCAGCACGAGGAATCCGCCTTTTTCAAGCTCCAGATCGATCCCCTTGAGGATGTCGACGGCGCCGAAGCGTTTTTTAAGACCGGATATTTCAAGGAAAGCCATGGGTTACCCTTTGACGGCGCCCGCCATCAGGCCGCGCACGAAATAGCGGCCGGCGAGGACATAGACGATGAGCGTGGGCACGGCGGCGATCATCGCAGCGGCCATGTTGACATTATATTCGACCACGCCGGTCGAGGTATTCACGACATTGTTGAGCGCCACCGTCATCGGCATGGATTCACCGGTGCCGGCATAGGCGGAAGCGAACAGGAAGTCGTTCCAGATATTGGTGAATTGGTAGATCACCGTGACGACGATGATCGGCAATGAATTTGGCAACATGATGCGACGGAAAATCTGGAAGAAGCTGGCGCCGTCAACCTGCGCTGCCCTGACCAGTTCAGTCGGAAAGGCCTCGTAGAAATTACGGAAGAACAGCGTCGTGAAGCCCAAGCCGTAAACGACATGCACGAAGACCAGATTGACGGTCGGATTGCCGAAGCCGAAGCTCATTCCCGTGGCGTTCTGGAGCGTGACACCGAAGCGGCCGAGTGCACCGAGGATCGTCGCCATCGGCAGCAGCACCGACTGGAACGGAATGAAGCAGGCAAACAGCATCAGCCCAAATACAAGCTTATCGCCGGGAAAGCGCCATTTGGTCAGCACATAGCCGTTGAGCGCGCCCATGATGGTGGAAATTGCAACGGCAGGAACGACCATCTTGATCGAGTTCCAGAAATAGCCCTTGATGCCGGCGCAGGTCAGGCCGACGCAGGTCTCGCCCCAGGCCCGCAACCAAGGCTCGAAGGTCGGCGACTGAGGCAATGCCAGCATGTTGCCGTTCTGGATCTCGTCCATGGTCTTGAACGAGGTAACCAGCATCACGAAGAGGGGCATCAGATAAAGGATCGCGAAGATCACCAGCAGGCCGTAGATGACGGTGCGAGTGATCCACCGGCGGCCAGTGCCGTCTTGCGAAATGGCAATTGCTGAAGAGGCAACGCTACTCATCGCGCCTTCTCCCTCAGTTCGGAGTAGAGATAGGGCACGATGATCGCCGAGATCGTCATCAGCATGATGATTGCGCTCGCCGAACCGACAGCCATTTCGTTTCGCTTGAAGGTGTATTCATACATGAAATTGGAAGGCAGCCAGGCCGAGCCACCGGGACCGCCACTCGTCAGCGCGACGACCAGGTCATAGGACTTGATCGCCATATGGGCGAGTACGATGAAGGCCGACAGGAAGACCGGTCGCAGCATCGGGATGACGATGCGCCTGTAGAGCTGAAAGGTCGTTGCCCCGTCGATCTGGGCGGCTTTCATGATCTCGCCGTCGATGCCACGCAGACCCGCGAGAAACATCGCCATGACGAAACCGGAAGCCTGCCAGACGCCGGCGATCACCACGGTGTAGATGACGAAGTCCTTGTTCTTGATCCAATCGAAATGGAAGCTCGTCCATCCCCATTGATGCAGTGTCTGCTCAAGGCCGAGGCCCGGATCAAGAAACCACTTCCAGGCAACGCCCGTAACAATGAAGGAAAGCGCCATCGGATAGAGGTAGATCGGCCGCAGCAACCCCTCGCCGCGGATCTTCTGGTCAAGCAGAATTGCCAGGAACAGGCCGAGTGCGAGACAAATTCCGACATAGAGAAAGCCGAAAATTCCCATATTGGTAATCGAGGTGTACCAGCTCGACGGCGGATCGGTCTCAAACGTCCAGCGCCATAGCCTTTGATAGGCGCGCGGTCCTGTCAGCACATAGGATGGGAATGTCTTGGAATTGGTGAAGGACAGATAGGCGGTCCAGACGATGAAACCATAAACAAAGATCACAGTGACGGCGAAACTCGGCGCCAGCACGATCTTGGGCAGGACATCCTGCAGGCGGGAGCGGATGGAATTGCCTATTTTGCGTTCCGACGTCAGGTTGATCTCGGGGGTCGCGACAGTGTTCATAAAATCGTCCTCTCCCAGGGCCGTATCTGTGGCAGAACGCCTCCCCCGCCTGCGCGGGGAAGGATCCTATTTGATCGATGGCAAGTTACTTGGCGTCGTCGATTGCCTTGACGAGCTCTTCCACGGCCTGGTCAGAGGTCTTGATCTGTCCATGAACGAACTTGGACACGACGTCCTTGTAAGCATTGGCAACCGCTGGAGGAGCGCCATAGCCCTGGGCCAGCGAGCCGAACAGCGTGCCGCCTTCATTGGCGGCCTTAAGGTCGGCAATACCCTTCTTGCCGCAAGCATCGAAGTCGGTATCGGGAACGTCGGTGCGCGCAGGCACCGAGCCCTTGACGACGTTGAAGGCCGACTGGAAGCTCTTGGAGAGCGTGGCTGTGGCAAGCGCGACCTGCGCGGCCTTGCGGTCGTCCGGCACATTGAACATGCCGAACATGTCGGAGTTGTAGATCACGCTGCCGTCCGTGCCCGGGAAGCGGTAGCAAAGGAAATCGGTATCCGGCGTCTTCTTCGCCGCCACGAATTCGCCCTTGGCCCAATCGCCCATGACCTGAACAAGTGCATCGCCCTTGATTACCATGGCGGTCGCCAGGTTCCAGTCACGGCCGGAGAAGTTCGGGTCGACATATTCCTTGATCTTGGCAAGGTTGTCGAAGGACTTCTTCATCGTGTCTGATTTCAACGACTCTTCGTCGAGGTCGTTGAAGGCCTTCTTGTAGAATTCCGGCCCGCCAGTGGAGAGCACGATCGAATCGAACATCGTCGCTTCCTGCCAGTTCTGACCACCAAGCGCCAGCGGAATGACGCCTGCAGCCTTGGCCTTTTCAAGCAGTGCGATCAGGTCGTCGAAGGTCTTGGGCTCCGTGCCGCCGATCTTTTCCATGACGGCCTTGTTGATCCAAAGCCAGTTGACCGAGTGCACGTTGACCGGAGCAGCAACCCATTTGCCGTCATAGACGGAGAACTTCTGAAGAGCCGCGGGAACAGACTTGTCCCATCCTTCCTTCGTCGCGGTCTCGGTGAGATCGCCCATGACACCTGCCTGCGCGTAGTCAAGCACCGTATAGCCGAGCATCTGCGAGGCGGTCGGATAGGTACCCGCCGCAACCATCGCCTTGAGCGCGGTCATGGCAGCATCGCCGCCACCGCCGGCCACCGGCACGTCCTTCCAAGCAAAGCCTTCCTTGGAGAGGTCCTCCTTCAGCACGTTGAGCGCCGCCGCTTCACCGCCGGACGTCCACCAGTGCAGCATCTGGACTTCCTTCACGTCGGCCGCGTATGTCGCAGTACCTGCCATCATCACGGCAGCAACGGCTGCCGAGCCCAAAAACTTGCGCATGATATTCCTCCCGTTCGCAAGTAAAGCGGCGAGACCCTCCTCGTCCGCCGATGTCTCCCGCAGTCGAAGCGGCAAACATGCCCCGCAACTCTCCCAGTCGCGGTTGATAATTTAAAGCGTTATAAAACGAGCGGCGTCAAGTCTTTCTCGACTCGTGAGAAAAATCGGCCTTTGTTGTATAAATTATTGAAAATATTTAACTTCGGCAGCCGCTTGCAGTGACCGCTTAGAACGAGATTTCCCTTCGCGTGATTGCCGCACCCGGCAATATGGTAGCCAGCAGCGGCAGGTGATCCGAGGCCCGGCGCACGAGCGGTGTCGCGGCAACCGTCGCAGATGTCACGCCAATCCCGTCCGACACGAAAATATGGTCGATCCGCAGGATCGGCAGCCGGGAGGGATAGGTCGGGCGGGGACGCCGCGCGGCGAGCAGCTGCGTATCGCGGAAATGCCGCGCCAGCATTTTGTAAGCCGGCGATGACGGGACAGCATTGAGATCGCCGCAGATGATCGCCGGAGCCGCCTGGAATTTCTGGCTTCCAATCCATTCCCTGCCGAGCAGCGTCGTCACCTGCCGCATCCGATCGATGCCGCGCAGGCCAAGATGCGTATTCAGCAAATTCAGATGAATTCCCGCCATTTCGATCTGCACCCATATCGCCCCGCGCATCTCGCCTACGGAGGGTAACGGCCCGGCTTTCATCAACCGGGTCGGCATGGCCGTCAGGATGGCATCGCCGTACTGCTCCTCCTCGACATGCAGCGCCGGATGAAAGTGGGCCTGCATCTTCAAGAGCGATGCGATCGCATGTGCCTGGTCGATTCCGCCCGTGCGCTTGCGGCCGACATCAAGTTCCTGCAGCGCGATGATGTCCGCGCCGGTTTGCGCGATCACATCGGCGATGCGCGCTGGTTCGATCCGCCGGTCGGTGCCGATGCAGCTATGCACATTGTAGGTCAGGATTTTCAGCTCGCCGCCGGTTGATTGCGGCGGAACGGGGGAGAATGTGCTCATCCCGGGGGAACTAGCTTTCAGCCTGTTTCGTTCCATCTTCGGAACTCCAACGAAACGGGGCATTTATGTCCATCAAACGCGTGCTTATCAATCTGGCTCTCGTCTTCTGCCTGATGCTTGCGGCCTTTCTTCTCTACAGGGTCTTCAGCCGTTACACCTTGAGCGACGTCTTGGAATCGATCGGCATGATACCGGGAGGCCGCATTGTCGGGGGCCTCTGCTTTGCGGCGGCCTCCTACCTCTGCCTGACCGGTTTCGACTGGCTGGCGCTGCGCTACGCCGGCAGACCGCTGAGCTATCCGAAGGCCGCCATTGCCTCGTTCACCAGCCTCTCGATCGGCCATAATCTTGGCTTTGCAGCGCTGAGCAGTGGCGCTGTGCGCTACCGCTTCTATTCTCGCTGGGGCTTGAATGCCGAAGAAGTTGCAAAGGTCATCCTGTTTTGCGGCGTGACCGTGGGCATCGGCCTTTCGGCCCTTGCAGGCATCGCCCTGCTCATCAATCCGCAGGATGCCGCAAGTCTTCTGAAACTCGGCCCGGCCAGTCTGTTCGCCCTTGGCTGCGCCTGTCTCAGTCTGCCCTTAGTCTATGTCACTCTGTCCGCCATCGTCCGCGCGCCGCTGCACGTTTGGAAATGGTCTTTCGAAATGCCCCGCCTGAAGCTCGCATTGGGCCAGGTCATCATCGGAACGGTGAATTTCATCTTCGTCGCAGCCTGCCTGCATCAGATGCTGGCCGTGCAGGGCCAGGCGAGCTACGTGCAGACGGCCACGGCCTACGTGCTTGCCAATATCGCTGTCCTCGTTACCCATGTGCCTGGCGGTCTAGGCGTCATCGAGGCCACGGTCGGCTATGTCCTGCCCGGCGCCGCCTCGATAGGGGCACTGGTGGCCTTCAGGGTGATTTATTTTCTGATTCCGCTGCTGATCGGCCTGCCGGTCTTCGCGATCAGCGAAGTCGTCATTCCGAAGCCAAAACAGCTACCGTCGGAAGATCGCTCTCAACAGTCGGCTCATGCGCAGACGCAGCTTCTGTAGCGGCCGGTAAGGTCGCCGGGGGTCCACGAAAGCAGTTCCGATCATCGGCGATATCTCGCCTCTCGCAATATCGATCGCAAAGTGGCGAAGG
The DNA here is from genome assembly GCF_000816845.1 of Rhizobium gallicum bv. gallicum R602sp. NCBI lineage: Bacteria > Pseudomonadati > Pseudomonadota > Alphaproteobacteria > Hyphomicrobiales > Rhizobiaceae > Rhizobium > Rhizobium gallicum. The sequence continues at coordinate 3,673,210 of NZ_CP006877.1, forward strand.
CCGCGCTTGCGGATGTTCAGAGCCTCCATGGCATTGAGCAAGGACCGCTTCGCCGTCTCCATTTCTTTGACAGCTTCGCTCGTCGCATCGAGATGCTCGGCAATCAGCCGGTGGCGAAACGACATTATCGCCCGCCGGTGAGCAGCACTTTCCGCCTCGATCGCCAGGTCGCACTCCGTATCGAGCCCCTCCGAACGATTGTTGAGATTCGAAGAGCCGATGCGAATTAAACGGTCGTCGACGATGATTAGCTTCGAATGGATAACAACCTCCTGCTCGCCCCCCTTCCCGTCCGGGACCACCGGATACATCACGCGCAGCCGGTCATAGCGATCGATGCGCTTCAGCCTGCGGATCAGCCGGTCGCGGTTATGCCCCATTGCGAGCTTTTCGATCAGTCCGTGCGAGCTCTTCGTAACCAGAACAGCAATCTCCGGGCCATCTGCCTCCTTGAGGCGTTTCGCGATGACCCGCGCCACGCCGAAGGAGGCAAGATACTGGGTTTCGATATAGATGTATTTCCTTGCCGCATTTATGGCATCGCGCGTCAGCCGAAAGGCTTCAAACCGCCCGCGCTTGCCGATCCATCCTGGCTCGGTGAGTGCAATCGCCGCCGTCACATTCTCCAATTCCGGCGGGAGCGCATGCGGCCATGACACGCCGCCCGGCGGCGCTACTTCGACCAGCTTGCCGGTCGCCTGCTTCCACCGCCGGCGGCACACGTCGCCGATCAGCCGCGCAGCGCTGCCTGAGACCATCGACTGTATGTCATGCACCGGATCGTATGGCACACCGTCCGGAGCCCTTCTAAGCGGATTGTCGGCCCGATGATCAGGCTCATCCCAGCGCCGGGCGGTCAAATCTAGACCGCCGAGGAAACCGATGCTGTCATCGATCGAAACCAGTTTCTGATGGTGGCAGCCACGCACAGGATGGCGCAGATCGAAACGCAGGCTGATCTGCGGATGTGTGGAGAAGCCGTTTTCCTTGAAAAGCTTCAAGGATTTGCCGGAATAGACAGGTCCCATGCCCCAGATCAGTATCCGGATCTGCAGCCATGGATTTTCATCGGCAAGCGCCATTAGAAGTTCGCCGAGCGTTTCCGAGCTTTGATGTGGCCTCAGTCGGATATCGGGATTGAAATCCCAGCCGATGATCCAGATGGAATGTCTTGCCTGTCGCAGAACCTCATCAAGCGCTGCGAAATAAGAAGCGCCGTCAACCAGAAAAGCCGCCTTGTCCGCTTTGCCAGCTCGCCAGACGTTTCGCCCGTTGCGGATAATGCCGCCCGGAATGACCGAAAGAGCGTCGCGGCGCCGACGCGCGACCGTCGTGATATAATCAATTGCTTTTGTTGTCTTGCGGCTGTCGGATACGGCTCGAAAATCGGTCATTCGCTGTCCAGCGCCCTTGAATATTATGCTCTGGAAACGCCCGAATTACGCGGCTTGTTCCCGGATGGGGCAAAAGCACCGGGTGTTCATCATGATGCGGCCGCAAATCTGCTCGACCGATGAAATCCGCATTTCCGCCTGCAGGTATTTGACGCATTGCGAAGGCAAAGGGAGAAATCATCATGCGCCAGTACTCAGCCTGCGTCGAATGGCTGTTCGCCGAACCCGGTGACCGTTTCGAAGACCGCATCTACCGCGCCAGGAAGGCCGGTTTGCCGGCAATCGAGTTCTGGCGTTGGACGGACAAGGATCTCGGCGCGATTTCCGCTGCCCTCAAGCAGACCGGCCTCGCCGTGTCCAGCATCGTGGCAGAGCCGATGATCCCGTTGACAGATGCCACCAACAAGCAAATGTGGCTGGAGGGACTGGCCGCGTCGGTAAAGGTCGCCCAGAGGCTCGCCGCTCCTATCCTCATTGCACAGGCAGGTGACTATCTCCCCGGCCGCTCGCGGCAGGAGCAGCGCCTTGCGCTGACGGCTGCGCTGCGCGCCGGCGCCGATATCCTGAAGGGCACGGGCGTGCGCCTCGGCGTCGAGCCACTGAACACCCGCATCGACCATATCGGTTATTTTCTGGAATCCACCCGCGAAGGACTCGACATCGCTGACGAGATCGATCGCCCCGAAATCGGGATCGTCTACGATATCTACCATTCGGCGGTGATGGATGAACGAACGGAAGATGTGATCGGCGAGCGGATTTCGCGCGTGTTTCATGTCCACGTCGCAGACCACCCGGGTCGCAACGAACCCGGCTCCGGCAGCATCGATCTGGCGCACCGCCTCAACTGGCTGTTTGACAAAGGATACGCAGGAAGCGTCGGACTGGAGTACCGCCCGCTTACGCAAGGCGTTATGGCGGTCAGAAATGCGATTGGCGTGCTTTGATAGAGATCCGCCGGCAAGCTGCGATGACGCGTCGTATCGGAAGCATATGGGTCGCGGCGGCCATTGCAGGGCGGGCCGGAAGCTCGTTTCTTCCGACCCGCCCGATGACGATCAGTTCGACTGCCAGCTCTTGACCAGTTCGTCGTAATTGACCGTTACCGGCTTTTCTTTCTCGTTCTCGACCTTCAATTGCGGAGCGAGGTTGCCCTTTGCGACGGCATCCTTGTTCCAGTATTCGAGATCCTGCTCTTCGGCGAGCTTCGGGCCGACATCGCCCTGAACGCCGGCGCGTTCCAGGCGCTGCAGTACCTTTTCCTGCTCGGCGCAAAGCGAATCCATGGCTTCCTGGGGGGTCTTCGCGCCCGAAGAAGCATCGCCGATCGCCTGCCACCAGAGTTGTGCGAGCTTCGGATAGTCCGGCACGTTGGTGCCGGTCGGCGACCACTGCACGCGGGCGGGCGAGCGATAGAACTCGACCAGACCGCCGAGCTTCGGAGCGCGTTCGGTGAAGCTCTTGTCACGAATGGTGGACTCGCGAATGAACGTCAGCCCGACGTGGCTCTTCTTCACGTCGACCGTCTTCGATGTGACGAACTGAGCATAGAGCCAGGCGGCTTTGGCACGATCGTCCGGGGTCGACTTCATCAGCGTCCAGGAGCCGGCATCCTGGTACCCGAGCTTCATGCCGTCCTTCCAGTAGACGCCGTGCGGCGACGGGGCGAAGCGCCACTTCGGCGTACCGTCCTCGTTCACGACCGGCAGGCCCTGCTTCACGAAATCGGCGGTGAAGGCCGTGTACGTAAACATCTGCTGAGCGATCTCACCCTGCGACGGAACCGGGCCAGATTCGGAGAAGGTCATGCCCTGGGCTGCCGCCGGAGCGTAGGCCTTCATCCAATCCAGATACTTCTGGATCGAATAGACGGCTGCAGGACCGTTGGTGTCGCCGCCGCGTGCGACGCAAGAGCCGACTGGACGCGAGTTTTCGTCTACCTTGATGCCCCATTCGTCAACCGGCTTGCCATTCGGAATGCCCTTGTCGCCGTTGCCGGCCATGGAGAGCCAGGCGTCGGTGAAGCGCCAGCCGAGCGACGGATCCTTCTTGCCGTAGTCCATGTGGCCATAGACCTTCTTACCACCGACCTCACGTCCGGTGAAGAATTCAGCGATGTCTTCATAGGCCGACCAGTTGACCGGCACGCCGAGGTCGTAGCCGTACTTCGCCTTGAAGTCTGCCTTGTTCTTCTCGTCGTTGAACCAGTCGTAGCGGAACCAGTAGAGGTTCGCGAACTGCTGGTCGGGCAGCTGATAGAGCTTGCCGTCCGGCGCCGTCGTGAAGGACTTGCCGATGAAGTCGTCGATGTCGAGGTTCGGATTGGTGACGTCCTTTCCCTCGTTCGCCATGAAGTCTGTCAGACTGCGTGCCTGCTGATAGCGCCAGTGCGTACCGATGAGGTCCGAGTCGTTGATGTAGGCGTCGTAGATGTTTTCGCCTGACTGCATCTGCGTCTGCAGTTTTTCAACGACGTCGCCTTCGCCGATCAGGTCGTGGGCGATCTTGATGCCGGTGATGGCGGTAAAGGCTGGTGCCAGCACCTTCGATTCATATTCGTGCGTTGTGATCGTTTCGGAGACAACCTTGATGTCCATGCCGGCGAAAGGCTTTGCCGCATCGACGAACCACTGCATTTCCTTTTCCTGGTCCGCACGGGAAATCGTCGAGAGATCGCCGACTTCCTTGTCCAGAAAGGCTTTCGCCTCATCCATGCCGGCATAGGCGGAACCCGCCATGGCCAGCAAGATGCCTGCTGTTGTCGCTAGTAAATGCCGTCGCATAGTATCCTCCCAGGGTTTGCGATTGCAGTCTTCACGTCTCAGGCGGCCAGTCCCCCGGCCATCTGTATTACCTGCCGTCACGCGTAGCGGAACACGCCGATGGCGTAGACTACGGCGAGGGCAAGAGCCCACCACAGGTTGGGCCCGACAAGGCCCAGCCATGCGAGATGAATGAATGCTGCACCGAGCAGCGAAATGAAGAGCCGGTCACCGCGCGTCGTTTCGAAACGCAGCACGCCGACCCGCGGCGAGCCCCCCGGCGCGAAATATTCCCACACGCTCATGCCGATCAAAAGCACGAGGATCGTCAGGAAGAACAGTGCCGTGGGCAGCGTCCACGCCATCCAGGAAAAGTTCATATCGATCTCCCTCAAACGCGCCCAAGAGCAAAGCCCTTGGCGATGTAGTTCCTGACGAAATAAATGACCAGCGCGCCCGGCACGATCGTCAGCACGCCGGCAGCAGCCAGCACGCCCCAATCCATGCCGGCCGCCGAAACGGTGCGTGTCATGATCGCCGAGATCGGCTTTGCAGCCGTGGTCGTCAGCGTGCGGGCAAGCAGCAGTTCGACCCACGAAAACATGAAACAGAAGAAGGCTGCGACGCCGATCCCGCTTGCGATCAGCGGCATGAAGATCTTCAAGAAGAAGCGCGGGAACGAATAGCCGTCGATATACGCAGTCTCGTCGATTTCCTTCGGCACACCCGACATGAAGCCTTCCAGGATCCACACTGCCAGCGGCACGTTGAAAAGGCAATGCGCCAGAGCAACGGCAACATGGGTGTCGATGAGGCCGAACGCCGAATAGAGCTGGAAGAAAGGAAGCGCGAAGACGGCCGGCGGTGCCATCCTGTTCGTCAGCAGCCAGAAGAACAGGTGTTTGTCGCCGAGAAACCGGTAGCGCGAGAAGGCGTAGGCCGCCGGCAGCGCTGCAAGCACCGAGATCACCGTGTTCATCACGACGTAGATGATGGAATTGATATAGCCATTGTACCAGGATGGATCGGTAAAGATCACCCTGTAGTTCCTGAGTGTCGGGTTCTGCGGCCAGAGCGAGAAGGCGCCGGTGATCTCGGCATTCTCCTTGAAGCTCATATTGATGAGCCAATAGATCGGCAGCAGCAGAAAGACGATATAGATCGTCGAGACGACCCAGGAGAAGTTGCCGGCGGGTTTGTATTTCATCGTGGTTTCCATGACCCTCTCCTCATGAATTCGCGTCGCTGCTGGTCATGACCGTGTAGAATATCCACGAGAGCAGCAGGATGATGAGGAAGTAGACAATCGACATGGCGGCTGCAGGCCCGAGGTCGAACTGGCCGACCGCCATCTTCACGAGATCGATGGAAAGAAATGTCGTGGAATTGCCCGGTCCACCACCGGTGACAACGAAGGGTTCTGTATAGATCATGAAGCTGTCCATGAAGCGCAGGAGCACCGCAATCAGCAGCACGCGCTTCATCTTCGGCAACTGGATATAGCGGAAGACGGACCAGCGCGAAGCGCCGTCTATCTTCGCAGCTTGATAGTACGCCTCGGGGATCGAAACGAGACCGGCATAGCAGAGCAGCACGACAAGGCTCGTCCAATGCCAGACATCCATGATGATGATCGTGATCCACGCATCAATAGGGTCGCGGACATAGTTGTAGTCAAGCCCCATCGCTTCCAGGCTGTGGCCGAGCAAGCCGATATCGACACGGCCGAAGACCTGCCAGATCGTGCCGACCACATTCCACGGGATGAGGAGGGGTAGCGCCATCAGCACGAGGCAGACAGGCACGCCAATGCCCTTTTTGGGCATGTTGAGCGCGATGAAGATGCCAAGCGGGATTTCAAGCGCCAGGATGATGAAGGAAAATAGCAGGTTTCGCTGCAGGGCTTCCCAGAAGCGGTCGGAATGCAGGATGTCGTCGAACCAGTCGGTGCCGGCCCAAAAGAACTCGTTGTTGCCGAAGGTGTCCTGAACTGAATAGTTCACGACCGTCATCAGCGGAATGGCCGCCGAAAACGCGACGAGCAGCAATACCGGCAGGACGAGAAACCAGGCCTTGTTGTTCCAGGTCTTTTCCATGATCAGCCCTCCCTGCCGACCCGCCACGATCCGGCGTAGATGCTGATCGCATCCGGATCGAAGCTGACGCGCGCATCCGCGGGAATTTCCGCATCTTCCGGCACGACGATGGCGATCGGCTGATCCGCAAACCGCGCGCGAACGATCTTTTGCCTGCCGATATCCTCGACCTTTGAAATCGAGACGGGCATGCCTTCACGGCCGAGGCGGATGAATTCGGGACGGATGCCAAGTTCGACCTTGGCCGCACCATTCGTTTTCGGCGCGTAGCCGAGACTGATCGTCTCACTGCCAATCTTGACGGTATTGCCGGCAACTTCCGCTGGCATGACATTCATCCCCGGCGAGCCAATGAAATAACCCACAAACGTGTGGCTCGGGCGTTCGAATAGTTCCGTCGGCGTGCCGATCTGCACGATTTCTCCCTCATACATGACGACGACCTTCTCGGCGAAGGTCAGTGCCTCCGTCTGGTCGTGGGTCACATAGACCATCGTGAAACCGAACTGCTTATGCAGCCGCTTCAGCTGCGACCGCAGCACCCATTTCATGTGCGGATCGATAACCGTCAGCGGTTCATCGAACAAAATGGCGTTGACGTCGTTTCGCACCAGACCGCGGCCAAGCGAAATTTTCTGTTTCTGATCGGCCGTAAGCCGCTGCGCCTTGCGCTTGGCCCAGTCCGCAAGATCGATCATCTCGAGAATTTCACGAACGCGCCGATCGACGTCGGCCTCCGAAACACCTCGGTTGCGAAGCGGAAAAGCGAGATTGTCGTAGACCGTCATCGTGTCGTAGATGACGGGGAACTGGAAAACCTGCGCGATGTTGCGGGCTTGCGTCGATAGCATCGTTACGTCCTGGCCGCCGAACAGGATGCGCCCGTGCGAAGGCTGCAGCAGACCGGAGATGATGTTGAGAAGCGTTGTCTTTCCGCATCCTGACGGGCCAAGAAGCGCATATGCGCCGCCGTCGGTCCACTCATGATCGACTTCCTTCAGGGCATAGTCCTTGTCCGTCTTCGGATTGGGTCCGTAGGCGTGGCGGATATGGTCGAGAGTGATCCGTGCCATTTTGTCCCCCTATGCCGCTAGCCGCGTGGCGGCGATGGCGCGGCCGCTCTCGCCGAACGCCATCAGGTGACGCGTGTCCAGGAACACGTCGACATCCGTATCCGGCTCGATATCATGAATGCCATGCGCCAGCATAACCCAGCGCACCCCTTCGTAATCCAGATGCACGAAGCTCTCGGAGCCGGTGATTTCGGAAATCTGCGTTCTGGCGCGAAGCTTAGGCGCATCAGCGGTCTGTGGTTCCAGCGCAAGATGATGCGGATGAAACGCGATGGTGACCGGACCGTCCGCGATTGCCGCAAGATGTGCCGGCACCGGGATACCGACTAGGCCATCATGCTGAAAGCTCGCGCCTGCTTTCGAAACCGAAATGAAATTCAGCGGTGGGTCGGCAAAGGTCTTGGCCGTCACCAGATCGGCGGGTCGGCGATAGACGGAAATCGTCGGACCGAATTGCGTCACGCTTCCCTGATTGAGGGTTGCGGTATTGCCGCCAAGCAGCAAGGCTTCCGAAGGTTCCGTCGTCGCATAGACGAAAATCGCGCCCGACTGGGAAAATATCCTCGGCAGTTCCTGGCGCAGTTCCTCGCGCAGCTTGTAGTCGAGATTGGCAAGCGGTTCGTCGAGCAGCACCAGACCTGCATTCTTGACAAGGGCGCGCGCAAGCGCGGTCCGCTGCTGCTGCCCGCCTGACAGGTTGAGCGGAGTACGCTCGAGATACGGCGTCAGCTTCAGGAGTTCTGCCGCCTTGCGCACTTCCACATCGATCGTCTTCGCGTCCCGGCCAGCGATCCTGAGCGGCGAGGCGATATTCTCATAGACGGTAAACGCGGGGTAATTGATGAATTGCTGGTAGACCATTGCGACATTGCGCTTCTGCACCGGCACGCCGGTCACATCGGCGCCATCGAAATGGATGGAGCCGCTGGTTGGACGGTCAAGTCCAGCCATGAGGCGCATCAACGACGTCTTGCCGGAGAGCGTCGGTCCAAGCAGGACGTTCAGCGTGCCCCGTTCAAGTGTCAGATCGGTCGGGTGAATATGGTATTCACCACCTACCATCTTAGCGGCATTCCGCAATTCAAGCATTCCGGTTCCCGTGCCTCCTCACGACGGGGACGACATGGCGCCTCATCCCGCAAGTTGCGCAGGGATCGCGGCCATGTACTCCTCCAATTTCTGTACTTCATCCATCTGCAGATATAGCCCGTTCTTGGTCCTTCGCCACAGGATGTCTTGAGCGGTGACGGCCCATTCGTTGCGGACGAGATAGCGGACCTCGACCTCGTAGAGATCGGAACCGAAGCAGTGGCCGAGATCGGCGATAGATTTAGCCTCTGCAAGCAGGCTCGCGGCGCGCGTGCCGTAGCGGCGCACCAGCCGGCGGGCATGGGCCTCGGCAAGGAACGGATAGTCAGCCTTCAGCCTGCTCACCTCGGCCGCATAGCCCTTGACCGGGAAATCGCCGCCCGGCAGATGGCTCCTCGCTGTCCACGGGCCGCCCTTCGTGCCGATCGCCTCGCCGATCTTTTCCAGCGCATGCTCCGACAGCCGCCGGTAGGTGGTCAGCTTGCCGCCGAAGACATTGAGCAGCGGCGCCTCGCCACCTTTGCCTTCGAGCTGCAGCACATAGTCGCGCGTCGCCTCCTGTGCCTTCGAGGCGCCGTCGTCATAGAGCGGCCGCACCGCCGAATAGCTCCAGACGATGTCGTCCGGGGTCACCGGTGCGTTGAAATACTCGCTGGCGGCGGCGCAGAGATAGCCGGTCTCCTCCGCAGTGATGCGCACGTCCTTGGGATCGCCGCTATAGTCGCGGTCGGTGGTGCCGATCAGCGTGAAGTCGTCCTCGTAGGGGATGGCGAAGATGATGCGGTTGTCGGGATTCTGGAAGAAATAGGCCCGCGGCCCCTCGAACTTCTTCTTGACGACGATGTGGCTGCCCTGCACCAAGCGCACATGGCGGGCCTCGGTCTCGCCAAGGGCTGCACGCAGCACCTGGTCGACCCAGGGACCGGCGGCATTGACCAGCATGCGGGCCTGATGCCGACGCCTTTCGCCGCTCAGTATATCGCAGCTGTCGATTTCCCACAGGCCGTTCTTGCGCCGCGCCGCCACCACTTTGGTGCGCGGCATGATCAGCGCACCGCGGTCGGCGGCATCGCGGGCGTTGAGCACCACCAGGCGGGCATCGTCGACCCAGCCGTCGGAATATTCGAAGGCCTTGGCAAACACCGGCTTGAGCGGCCGGCCCGCCGGATCGCGGCGCAGGTTCAGCACGGCGGTCGGCGGCAAAAGCCTGCGGCCGCCAAGATGGTCGTAGAAAAACAGCCCCAGCCTGATCAGCCAGGCCGGCCGGATGCCACCCTTGTGATAGGGCAGCACGAAGCGCAGCGGCCAGATGATGTGCGGCGCCATCGCCCAAAGCACCTCGCGCTCCATCAGCGATTCGCGCACCAGCCGGAACTCGTAATGCTCCAGATAGCGCAAGCCCCCATGGATCAGCTTCGTCGCCCCAGACGACGTGCCAGAGGCAAAGTCGCCCATCTCCGCCAGCGCCACAGAATAGCCGCGTCCAGCAGCATCCCGGCAAATGCCGCAGCCGTTGATCCCGCCGCCAATCACGAAAAGGTCGTGATGTGTTTGGCCCACTTTATCCCTCCCCGTGCGCCGCAGTCGATTTGCGCAAACCGCACAAATCGAAACTTTTTGAAGTAAAAACGAAAACCATTCGCGTGTCAAACGAATGTTTCTTGCATCAAGACGGGATAAGAAAAAGCCGCCACCCGATCGGGTAGCGGCGCATTATGAAGCGGCCGAGAGCGTAGGAAAAACCGGCATGAACCGGGCTGTTTTCCTAGCCCTCCAGCCACTTTACCTGTTCGGGCGTAAGCTCGATGTCGAGGGCCGAAAGGCTATCTTCCAGTTCGGCGATCGTGCGCGGGCCGATCAGCGGAATGACTGGGAACGGCTGGGCGATCACATAGGCGAGCGCGATATGGATCGGGTTTCGGCCGAGCTTTTTTGCGAGCTCATTTGCGCGGTCGCGGCGTGCGAAATTGCGATCGGAATACCAGCAACGGACGATTTCCTCATCATCGTGCTTGTCGCGTCCTGCCCGGTCGGTGAAGAAACCGCGGCCTTGGCTGGACCAAGCGAAGTTCGGAACCTGCTTTTCGTTCAGCCACTTCTTCCATTCGTCATCCGAGGCCGCGACGCATCCAGCCCAGATCGGATCGAGCATTTCGGCCAGCGAAAAGTTATTAGAAAGCGCCGCAGGCGCTTTCTTGCCGGTCTTTGCCGCATAGGCCATTGCCTCGTCCATCCGCTCACGGGTCCAGTTCGAGCCGCCGAAAATCCCGCGGATGCGGCCGCGATTGACTTCGGCATCCATGGCATCGACGAACTCTCCCACCGGAATATCGGTATTGTCCCGATGCATGAAGTAGATGTCGACATAGTCCGTCTTCAACCGCTCGAGCGACTGATCGAGTTGCTTGGCGATCATGTCCGGATAGCAGAGCGGCGAATGCGCCCCCTTGCCGATCAGCACGATCTCGTCACGCGAAACATTGCGGCTCGTGTGCCAATCGCCGAAGATGCTCTCCGTCTTGCCGCTTCCGTAAACATAGGCCGTGTCGAAGACGTTGCCGCCCGCCTCGTAGTAGGCATCGAGCGTCAGCGAGGCGGCCGCAAAGTTCGGAAAGAACTCGAATCCAAGTGTTACGACAGAGGCGGGTTTAGAGATGCCTGGTATCTGGCGCTGCGCAATGCTGCTGCCAGGCCGGACTGCTCCGCCCGCAATATTCGTGGTTCGCTTCGACGCCTTCTCGACACCATATTCGAGGCCGACAGAGGCCCGCCATTTGTCGAGAACGCGAAGATTGCCGGTGGAATCGGCCCAGCTCATGCCCGGCGAAGCGAATTCCTTCTCTCCGGCGCGGATTGCATCTCCGGCCGCGTCGACTTCGAAGGAATAGAGCCAGCGGTCTTCCTTGACCTCGACCGTTTCCTGCTCGGCTCCCTTGAAAATCTCAATCGTGCCGATGCCGCCCTTGTGACCTGAGGCGAACCAGAAATCCTTGACCTCGATGCGGCCTTCGGAGCCGATGACGCGAAGCGTATTGTCCTGCTGGGCCATGATGGAGCAGGAGACTTCGGCAATGATGCCGTTTTGGAATTTCAAGACGGCGGAGGCCCATTCGTCTACGCCGGACTGTCCGAGGTGCGCCACGCCGGAAACCTTCTCCGGCTCGAGGAACGGTGTGCCTTCAACCGCACCGGCGATCAGCCGCGCCATCGAAACGGGGTAGCCACCGACATCCAGGATGCCGCCGCCTGCCGTGTCGTTGGCGAATAAACGATGCTCGGGCTTGAAGCTGCCCATGTTGAAGCCGAAGCTTGAGCGGATGATGCGCACCGTGCCGATCACGCCGCTTTTCACCAGTTCGACGATCTTCGCCGTCTGAGGATGCAGGCGGTACATGAAGCCCTCGCCAGCAAAGACACCGGCCTTCTGCGCTTCGTGGTAGATCGCATCCGCATCGAAGGCCGAAAGCGCGATCGGCTTTTCCACCAGCACATGCTTTCCAGCGCGAATCGCCTTGATCGCCCACTCGGCATGGCCGGTATGCGGGGTGGCTATATAGACGGCGTCGATCTCCGGATCGGTCAGCAGCGCGTCATAGCCCTTAACGATGCGAGCGCCGGGAAAGCCATCGCCAAGGCCGGGCTTTTCCGGATTGCGGCTCGCGATCGCCACCAGCTTACCCGTACGCGAATGGGCAATGCCGTCTGCGAAGGTGCGGGCGATGGTGCCGGGGCCGATGATGCCCCAGCGGATCGGTTGTTCTGAACTCATGACTATTCCTCTTTCGTATCTTCGTCTTGGGAGCGGATTTCGTCAGCGCAAGCGATTGCCTTCGCTGTCGAACAGGAAGGTGCGTTTTGCCGACAGCGCGACGGTGAGCGTGTCACGATCGGCTGCAGAACGGGATTCCGGACGTTCGATGATGAGTGGCTGGCCGCCCGCAGCGGTCGCATAGATGTAGCTGGTATTGCCGAGGTGTTCGGCAACATCGACCGCGACGGTGAGGTCGGCGTCGCCACTGCCCTGGTCGGAAAAATGCTCGGGTCGCACGCCGAGCGTTACTTGCGCCCCTTTTCCGGTTGCCGCCAAAACCGGCAGCGTCAGGCGGACGTTCCTCTCGCCCGCCAAGGCGATTGTCACGTTCGATGCATCGCGTTCAACAACCTCTGCCGCCAGAAAATTCATCTTCGGCGAACCCACGAAACCGGCAACGAACTGGTTAGCCGGATCGTCGTAAAGATCGAGCGGCGCGCCGATCTGCTCGATGTTGCCGGCGCGCAGCACGACGATTTTGTCGGCAAGCGTCATCGCCTCCGTCTGATCGTGCGTGACATAGATCATCGTCGCGCCAAGCTGCTTGTGCAGCCTGGAGATTTCCACGCGCATCTGCACGCGCAGTTCTGCATCGAGGTTCGAGAGCGGTTCGTCGAAGAGGAAGACCTCGGGCTCGCGAACGATGGCGCGGCCGATCGCAACACGCTGGCGCTGGCCACCTGAGAGTTGCCTGGGGCGCCGTTCCATCAATTCCTTGATCTGCAGGATCTCGGCGGCGTGGCGCACCCGTTTCTCGGTATCCTCTTTCGGGTTGCCGTTCATGCGCAAGCCGAAAGAGAGGTTTTCTGCTACCGTCATATGCGGGTAGAGCGCATAGGATTGGAAAACCATGGCGATGCCGCGGTCGGCGGGCTCGACATTGTTGACGACCCTGCCGCCGATCGTGATCTCGCCCTCCGAGATATCCTCGAGGCCGGCGATCATCCTGAGCAGGGTGGATTTTCCACAGCCCGAAGGGCCGACGAAGACGACGAACTCGCCGTCCTTCACGTCGAGATTGGCGCCATGGATCACGCCGAAGGCGCCAAAGCGTTTTACAACATTCCTGAGTGAAAGCTCCGCCATGCGGCCTCCCCTATTATTTGATTGCGCCGGCCGCGATGCCGGCGATGAAGTGGCGCTGCAACAGCACGAAGACGACGAGGATCGGCGCGGTCAGCAACATCGCACCTGCCATGATGCCGCCCCAGGAGACCTTGGTGAGGCCGATCAGCGTTCCAAGAGCCACCGGCGCTGTCATCATTCCGGGCCTGGAATTGATGAGCAGCGGCCAGAGATAGTTGTTCCAGGATGCCAGGAAGAGAATGATCGAGAGCGCCGCCATTGTCGGACGGGCAAGCGGCAAGGCGATGCGCAGGAAGATCTGCCACTCCTTGACGCCTTCGACGCGGGCGGCATCGAAGAGCTCGTTCGGCATCATCGAGAAGGACTGGCGCATGAAGAGCACGCCCAGCGAATTGAAGAGCGGCGGGACGATCAGCGCCACCCAGGTATTCGCCAGCTTGAATTCACGCGCCACCATGATGAATTGCGGGATCACGACGACGGCGAAAGGCAAGGTGATCGTGCCGAGAATGATGGCTGTGACGACGGAGCGGCCAGCGAATCGATAGCGGGCAAGCGCCCAGCCGGCCATCGATGTCAGGAGCACCGACAAGAAGGTGTAGATGACCGCGACGGTGATCGAGATGAACATCGCCCGGAGAAAATTCGTATCGGCCTCCAGGTTCTTGAAATTCTCAACGAAATTCGTCGACGGCCAGAGCACGATGTCCGGGCTGAAGATGCCATTGTCCGGCATGGTGGAGAAAACGAACATCATCCAGAGCGGAAAGAGCCAGATGATGGCAAGCGGCGTCAGCACGACATGCAGCGCAATCTTGCGCATCAAGAGGGACTGCGACTTGGACCTCGACTTCATTTCGGTTCCCTCCCCACCCAGAGATTAAAAAGCGAAATTGCAATCGCCAATGCAGCTATCGTGTAGGCGATCGCCGACGCGTAGCCGAAATTCAGCGATGTGAAGCCCTGTCGGTAAAGAAGCAGGCCGAGCGTTTCCGTGCCCCCGCCCGGGCCGCCGCGATTGGTAATGAGGAAGGGTTCGGTGAAGAGCTGCATCGTGCCGATCACCGACAGCACCACGCAGAAGAGGATGATCGGCTTCAGGAGCGGCAGGGTGATGTGAAAGAACTGCTGTATTTTACTGACGCGATCGAGCGTCGCAGCCTCGTAGACATCCTCGGGGATCGACTGCAAGCCGGCTAAGATGATGATCGCGTTGTAGCCGGCCCAGCGCCAGGTAACGGCGATTATGACGAGGGCCATCGCCGCGTTCGCATTGTCGAACCAGGAAACGGGAGCGATGCCGACCGAACCGATCAACTTGTTGACGATGCCGAAGTCGATGCTGAACATCAGCCGGAAGACGGCGGCATAGGCGACCTCGCCGACGACGACGGGCGCGAAGAAGGCGAAGCGGAAAAGAGGCCGCGCCTTCAGCAGCGGCGAATTTAAGAGCACCGCCATGACGGTTGCAAGCGCAATCATCACCGGCACCTGGATGACCAGGATGATCAGCGTGTTGTAGAGCGCGTTATAGAAAGCCGGGTCGCCGAAAAGGCGCCCCCAATTCGACGCAAGGCTAAATTTCCAGGGATTGACGCGCGTATTCTGGAACGAAATCAAGAACGAGTTGATGATCGGCCAGACCCAGAAGGTCGCGAAGACCAGCAGATAGGGCGCAAGGAACGCATAGGCGCTCCGGGTCCTGAACGGCATTTATTTCCTCCTCACAAGCAAAACGAGCCACCATGTAGGTGAATGCCGGGCGCGCACCAGGCGCCCGGCCGGTTGCTCATTCTGCGATCGGAAGGCCGGTCGCCGAGGCGATCTGGTTGGCCGCATCGTCAAGTGCAGCTTTCGCATCCGGATAACCGCCCGCGAAATACTTCGTCTGCGCTGCCTTGTAGATCGCGTCCGCATCGCTCTGAAACGCCGTCCCGCGGCTCGGTACGATCTTCGGCAGCGTCGAAAGGATATCTGCCCAGACCTTCTGCCCGCCCCAATAAGGCAGCGGCTCGTTGACGAAAGGATCCTGGACGGCCGACAGCAGCGAGGGGACGAGGCCGAAGGACTTCAGCATCGTGACCTGGCCCTCATTGGTTGCCAGCGCATAGTTCAGATAGGCCCAGGCCGCTTCCTTGTTTTCGGAATTGGCGTTGATGGCTAGCGACGAACCGCCAAGGTTTGCGGCATGCGGGCCGTCAGCCGTGAGGCTCGGCATCATGTAGACGCCCCATTTGCCTGAAAGGTCCGGCGAGCCTGAGCGTATCGTGCCCTCGTACCAGCCGCCATACATCTGGCTTGCGACCTTGCCGGCGGTATTGGCCTGGATTTTCTGGTCCCAGATGGCGGCTGTCAGCGTACCGGCGTCCTTCATCTGCTTGACCTTTTCGAGGGTCGCGACGCAGGCCGGCTGGTTGATCGTGATCGCCTGGCCGTCGGTGGAGAAATAGCCGCAGCCCTGCTCGTTGGCGATCATCCGGAACCACTCGCTATCGCCGTTGAAATCGGCCTGGGCCATCACGACGCCGGGATTGGCTTCGGAAATCTTCTTACCGGCGGCGATGAAATCGTCCCAATTCTTGATCGTGGCCGGATCGACGCCGGCCTTTTCATAGAAATCGCGGCGGTAAAAGACGGCGACCGGGCCGGAATCCCACGGCATCGCATAGGCAATGTCATCCACCTCCAGCTCGGTGCGTTTGAAGTCCGGGAATTTCGCCTGGATTTCCGCCGTATAGCCGAGATCCTTCAGGTTGGCGAAGCAGTCCGGGAAGCGGTTCCAGAAGATTTCTGCCTCGAAATTTTCGATCGTCACGATGTCCGGCAGGCCGTCGCCGCCGGCTGCGCAGCCGGCAAGTGTCTTGTCGAAGACTTGGCTGTTTCCGAGGTCTTCGACCGTGACCTTGATATCGGGATATTGCTTGTTGAAGCCTTCGAGCGTGGATTTCAGCGCCGACGCCGCGACGTTCCAGCTCCAGATGGTGAGATTGCCCGACTGCGCGAATGCGGAACCGGAAGAAAGCAGTGCGACCGCAGCGGTCGCACCGATAAGTTTGAAGCGCATTGAAAATCCTCCCTTTTCAATTGCCGTCCTTTAGCGAACGTGGCTAAGTTATCCGTAAGGGAGCCGCTGTCTCCTAAAAAGGGAATATCAATTTGGCGGAAAGTAAGGTTGCCAGCAGAGCCATCTATCAGCCGGGCGCAAGCAGCATCGAAGGATCGCCGACAGAGCTGCAGCTATTTCATGCCCATCCACCGGTGATGGCGATGCCGCACTGGCATGCGCAGGTGGAGGTGAATTACATCATGCGGGGCACTGTGCATTACCGCATGAACGATCACGAAATGACGCTCAAGGCCGGCGACATGTGCCTATTCTGGGGCGGCCAGCCGCATCAGATGGATGAATCCTCGGAAGATTCGCTCTACGCAGGTGCCCATTTGCCGCTTGTCTATTTCTTCCGTCTCCGCCTTCCCGCTGAAATCTCCAGCCGCCTGATGAAGGGCTCGACGCTGCTGACGTCTGCCACCGATGCCGCGGACAAGGAGAACTTTTCCCGCTGGTTCCGCTACGCGAATTCGGGCAATCCGGCAAAGGCGCAGCATGCCGTCGACGAGTTGCTGCTCCGTATCGAGCGCATCGCATTCGAACCCTATTCGATGACGGTCGTCGGCTACGGTGGAAGGGAGGCCGATCAGCCCCATGCGCAACCGTCACGCAGCATAGTCAGGATGTGCGATTTCATCGCCGCTAATTTCATGGAGGACATCGACACCGTCGATATCGCCCGGGCGGCGGACCTGCATCCGAAATATGCAATGAACGTCTTCAAGAAATCGACTGGTATGACGCTCAGCAAATATCTCAATCTGCTGCGCCTCTCCCGCGCCCAGGCATTGCTGATGGCCGACGATACCAATGTGCTTCAGGTGGCGATGGACAGCGGTTTCGGCTCCATCAGCGCCTTCAACAAGTCCTTCCGCCACATCGCCGGCATGTCGCCCTCGGACTTCCGAAGAGACATTCGCCTCGCCACATCGAGTGGCGCGCCGGCAAGCTAGGCTGGTTCCCGTCCATAAACGGTAAACTTCTGAAACTGTGTGAAGAATCACGATATTGCCGGGCCCGACAGCCGTGAGGCGGAGCCCGAGGAAGTCTGTCCTACAAGACGACCAGCGCGATCCGGCGCAAACCTTTGAAGAGATCAACCGGATGCTGCTGGCTCGTAGAGGTCTCAACCGCATACCGGGATAGATCTGAGCCGCCTTGAGCCAAGCCTGAACCATTCCCGGCCCGCGCCAGGCCCGATCAGCGAGCCCCGGATTGCGAGCGCCCAGGCATAGGAGCAATATACGGAATACATAATATTCATCTGGCCGTCTGGGGAACTCGGCGATCATGTTACGCAATCACTTAATACTCGCCGTCGCCGGCGTCGTTCTCGTTCTAAGTCTCGTCCTGGCCGGTCTATGGATCTGGACGGGAAACGTCATCGTCTCGATCATGTCCGAGCGCCTGATCCGAGAGGTGACGCATGCTGTGCATCGCGACGTCGGTCATTTGGTGAGCGGCGCCGACAAAGCGGTTTCCCGGTTGGCCAATGGTCTTGTTCGTCACGACCTATCGCCCGGCGACCCAGATGCTGTCGCACAGGAGCTCCATGCCTTGCTGGCCGAGGAACCCGACGTCGACTGGATGTTTTTCGGCAACGAGGCGGGCGGGATGGTTTCGGTCGGGCGATTGGCAGATTCAAGCGTCGTGTTTTTGATCACCGATGAATTTCGCGCAGGCCCCGTGCGCGAGTTCGAAGCACTGCCAAGCGGCAGGACCGGCCGATTGCGGAAGTCGAAAGGCGCGATCGATGCACGCCGGAGGATTTGGTACGCGCAGGCCAAGGAGACGGGCAAGCGATACTGGACCGAGCCCTATCTCGGTGTGGCCGAGCCGATCTTGGGCATCTCGCTCTCCGTCCCCGTCTTCAACACGAACCGCAACTTCGTCGGGGTGGGTGGGATCGATCTCATCCTCACTCAGCTTTCCAGGTTCTTGCAGACGCTGGAAATCGGCGACAACGGCAGGGCCTTCATCATTGATGCCACCGGACATTTGATTGGCGCGTCGGGAGGAGTGTCGCCCGTCACCATCGGCGCCGACGGCGGGCACCTGCGCCTGCAGGCATCAGAGGCGACCGATCCCATCGTTCGCGAAACCGCCCGCTACCTTCGTCGGCATCCTGACATCGCCGGGTCCTCGGCACCCGGACCGCACGTGTTTTCCTTCAGTGACCCTGAGGGCGGCAAGATCTATGCGGCCGTCGATCGCGCCGCTGCCCCCGGTGCACTTAACTGGACCATCATCTCAGCGGTGCCAGCTTCGGATTTCCTGATGCCTGTATATCGTGCGGCCTATCTCTCGATAGGCGTCGGCACGGTCATCGTCGCTGTCTTCGGGGTCCTCGGACTAAGGATGGTCGGTCGCACGTTGCGGCCGTTGACTGCCTTGACGCAGGCAGCGCACGCGATTGCAAACGGCGAATGGCGAGAGGTGCCCAAGGTTCGTCGAAACGATGAGGTCGGCCTGCTTGCCCAGGCGTTCGCTCTCATGACCTTCCGTCTCAAGGAGACATTGGAGGGTCTGCGTCGAAGCGAGGCCAACTTCGCAGAAGCGCAACACGTTGCCCATGTCGGCTATTGGGAACGTGACCTCGGTACAGACTGTCTTACCTGGTCAGAAGAGACATACCGCATCTTTGGGCTGACGCCGCGCACAGGCACGGTGGTCAGTCTTGCCGAAGCGGTTGAGCGGATTCATCCAGAGGACCGGGCGATCTGGAGCCAGGCCGCGGCAGAGGCCGTGCGTGGCGAATCTCGTTACGACTTGGAGTACCGCATCGTCCGGCCGAGCGGCGAGCTGCGCATAGTGCACAGCCAGGGCGATCTGACAAGGGACGCGTCCGGACGGCCGCACAGCATGTTTGGTACGATCCAAGACGTTACCGAGCGCAAGCGGGTGGAAGAGGCGCTGCGGGACAGCGAGGAGCAGTGGAGAGCCGTATTCGAGAACAATCCGACGATGTACTTCATGGTGGACGCCAGTGGCACCATCGTGTCTGTGAATCCCTTTGGGGCGGAGCAGCTTGGGTACACGGTCGACGAACTGATCAACCGCCCCGTACAGGACATCTTTCATGAGGCAGACCGAGAAACGATCCAGAGGCATGCGGCCGCCTGCTTCGAACATCTCGGCCGAGCCATGAGCTGGGAACTGCGCAAGATACGTAAGGACGGCTCGATGCTCTGGGTCCGCGAGACGGCTCGAGCGATGGTGATCAAGAAGCGACCTGTCATCCTGATCGTGTGCGAGGACATCACCGAACGCAAGCGCGCCGAAGAGGCCGCCCGGCGGAGTGAAGAAGAGCTTCGCGAGGTCATCGAGACAGTTCCTGCGATGGTGTGGACTGCCTTGCCCGACGGCCGTGTCGATTTCATCAATCGGCGTTGGCAGGAGTTCACAGGCTTGTCCCTGGATGCAACGGCAAGAGCGGGCTGGGGCGCTGAAGCCCGGTTTCACCCCGAAGACCTTGAGCAGTATATGTCCAGGTGGCGTGCCTCCTTGACCACGGGCCACCCGTTCGAGGTTGAGGTGCGAATCCGTCGGGCGGCCGACGGCGAATATCGCTGGTGGTTTGAAAATGCCGTGCCGCTGCACGATGAGCACGGAAACATTCTCAAATGGTATGGGTTCCTCGTCGACATCGAAGATCGCAAGCGGGCCGAGGAGGCCCTGCAGAAGGCGCAGGCCGAGCTCGCGCATGTCGCGCGCGTGACGACGATGGGCGCCCTGACCTCCTCCATCGCCCACGAGGTTAACCAGCCGCTCGCCGCCGTGGTCGCCAACGCCAACGCGGCCCTGCATTGGCTCGCCAGCCAGCCCCCCAACCTCGACGAGGCGCGGGAGACGGTGGCGCGCATCGTCCGCGACGGGCACCGGGCCGGCGAAGTCATCGGCCGGGTGCGCGCGCTCCTGAAGAAGACAGCCACTGTCACGGCGCAGGTGGACCTGAACGGCCTCGTCGAAGATTCGGTAGCCCTCGTCCAAGGTGAGGTACGCCGCCATCGGATCGTGCTACGGACCGAGGTGGCTAACGACCTTCCGCGCGTTGCGGGCGACCGGGTGCAGCTGCAGCAGGTAATCCTGAACCTGGTGATGAACGGCATCGAGGCGATGAAGACGATCGCGGATCGGCCACGCAAGCTGCTCATCAGGTCCCTGCTCGACGCATCGGGGGCCGTGCTGATCGAAGTGCAGGACACCGGCGTCGGATTGGAGCCGGAGAGTGTGGAGCGGGTGTTTGAGGCGTTTTACACGACGAAGGCAGAGGGTCTGGGCATGGGCTTGGCCATCTGCCGGTCGATCATCGAGGCCCACGGGGGGCGGCTGTGGGCCAGGACGAATGAGCCTTGGGGAGCTGTGTTTCAATTCACCCTGCCTTCAGCCCCGGACGAGAGCGCTCCTGGCGAGCACCCGGCCTAACGCCGGCAGTGGGAGGTGGCGGGTCCTGGCGACACCTCATGCAATCACCTTCGACGCGCGGCCTGGCGTCAGCAGCCACTCGTCAATCATTGTCGCCGTCGCTACCGCGCACTAGCGCAGAACGGATGCACTTCAGCAGGTCCTGCTCGCCGAACGGCTTTGCCAGATAGCCGACAATGTCCGGACCCAACCCACGCGCGTGCACATTCTCGTTCGGGTAGGCAGTGATCAGAATGGTCGGAATGTTCTCGCCCAATGCAACGAGGGTCCGGTGCAGATCAAGCCCACTCATTCCGGGCATATGGATGTCCGTTACCAGGCAGGCCGTGCGGTTTAGATGGGGAAATTTCAAGAAATCATCGGCGGATGAAAAAGCCTGGGCATCAAATCCCAGCGACCTCATGAGTCCCTTGGTGGCCTCGCGCATCGACTGGTCATCATCGACGATCGCAATTAGAGGCTTCTTCGTTGGCACTGCTGCCTCCAAATCCGCGATAGGCGTTTTTGCAGAAATCTAGGTGTGGTCGCGGCTGTAGGATACATCAGCCTGCAAGGGCGACAAAGGCACAGGGAGCTATACGATGGTATAGAGTGTTTAAGACTTCTCGTTACGAAGAGCCGAGCTTGCCAGGATGAGTTCCTGGTCCAGCTGGCTGCCGGTTTGGCGTGCCGGCGATGGCAGGAGGTGCGACGCCTTAGCCGGCAGCCCGATCCAATCGTAACTGGCCTTGTGGCTGAAGGAATTAGGGCGCATTCTGAAGTGCGAGAAAGCTTCGGTTCGGCACCGGCTGAGTAGAGAGGGGAGTGTTCTCATTGCGGCATCGCCACTCTGTCGGTTGGGCTCGCCCTGATGCCGCAGCAGCGGGTGCAGACACCTCGTGTCCGCAAGAGCTGGCTCCCCCTGAGGTGCGCTGAGATGACGGAGGTGCCAGCAACCACGATCGTCATCGATGATGATCCGGCGATCCGCGAGGCGCTCGGCAGCCTGCTGCGTTCCGTCGGTTTTGACGTGAAACTCCTCGCCTCTGTGGACGACTTCCTCAAGTCTGGACGACCCAACGGGCCGACCTGCCTCGTGCTGGATGTGCGGCTGCCGGGGCAAAGCGGTCTTGAATTTCAACGAGAGTTATCGCGGAGAAATATTCAGCTGCCGATCGTTTTCATCACCGGGCATGGCGACATTCCCATGTCCGTCCAAGCGATGAAAGGGGGCGCGATTGAGTTCCTGACGAAACCGTTCCGCGAGCAGGATCTACTCGACGCCGTTCACGTCGGCCTGGCGCGCGACCGCGTGTGGCTTGAAAATGAAAAAGCACTGGCGACGGTGCGCGCGCGTTTCGATAGCCTGACCCCGCGGGAGCGCGAGGTGATGGCTATGGTGGTGATTGGACGGCTCAATAAACAGATCGCCGCCGATCTGGGCGTGAGCGAGATTACCGTGAAAGTTCACCGCAGCCAGGTCATGCAGAAGATGCGTGCCAAGTCCTTGCCCGAACTCGCCCTCATGGCGGACAAGCTGAAGCTCGAGCCAGGAAAGCCGCAAGGCTCTTAGGTCCGCCCGGCCAATCCTCCCGAGAAACCTGTCCTTGGAGCACCGCTTGACCTTAATGTATCGTCACGGAATGCTGCGAAAGGCAAAGCTCCTCAAAGTCCTCTACAAGGCGGACAAGCCCGAGCGAGTAGCATAAAAGACCGAACCGCGTCCCAGTCGCGTACAGGGTAAATGCAGATGTCCGGGATTGCAAAGCTTGCCCCCCGAGAGGCGATATTGTTTCGCGCGGCATGAGGGAAAACCTCATCAAATGCGCTTCAGGGTCCAAATTCGGCACTGATGGATAGTCTGGCGGCATCTGGATCGGATAAGCTGATGCTATCGTCCAGCCTTCTGACATGCGCTGCAGATCGATTTCGATGCGGTTGGGCTCTTGTGTCATGGTGACAATCCTTAAAAGGAGCGCGGAGGGACGAACAGGCAAATGGTGCGACCCGTGGGCTCGCCGGCCACCGTGCATTGGTGAAACTGCCCGTCTGGACTGTTTTTGATGCGAGTATCCAGTGGCGTTATGAGCTCCCCGGTGAGCTTGATGACATATCCGCGGGGGCCCTCGAGAATCCCTTGATCGTGAACCTCGCGGCAATCCATCCCGCTGCAGCACGAAAACGGATACGTCCATCCGTGCGGCTTTGCCGCCGTTGGCGTCGCATCATGCGCCATTGCCGGAGCCGCGATCACGACTGCAAAGAAAATAGCTGCTGCCTTGCTCATGATCCGCACCTCGATGGTGAATTGAACCAGCTTCGGTTTCGAAGCTTCCCACTAAGATTGAGCCGTTGTTAAATAGTATTTCCGTCTTTTCGGGCGGCTCCGCCTCCCCGATGTGCCGCCCGTCCATTCATGGCGCTTTGGGAAACGGCCCCGGGGGAGAATGTGCACTGACGATAGCAGCACGTTGTCGGACCTGCCTATTGATCCGGAGGAAGGATCAGATACCAACGAGGAAGGGATGACTTATACGAGGGTCTAGGTGCGCTTTTACGCAGGACTAGATATTACCCCCAAGAACCGACGTCGATGGAAGTCCTCGATCCGATGATCAAGTCAGTGCATCATTGCTAGCGCAGCCGTGAAGAAATCCTCGCCTCCGAAGTTTCCGGATTTCAGGGCCAGAAGCATGTCGCCCTGTTTATTTCCGACCGTTCGCAGCACCGGTACACCAGGCGCGATTTCCAGGCCGATCAGAAATGCTGGAATGGCGAGCCTGTCGACCGCTGCGCCGGCGGTTTCACCGCCGGCGATCACCAGGCGCCGCACGCCTCTTGTCATAAGTTCCTCGGCAATGATCGACGTCGCGGTTTCGATCGCGTGGCCCGAGGCGTCCCGTCCGTATTGCGATTGCAGCCGGGAAACGGTTTGCGGCGACGCGCTCGCTGCGACGACGACGGGGCCGGCGGAGATGCGGTCTCCGGCCCAGGAAATCGCGGCGTAAATCTCTTCGGGGCCGGCAAGCAGTTTTTCCGGATTGAGCCGCAGAACGGGCAACGACCGTTCGGCGACGTCTAGCTGCCGCAGCGTCGCGCTGGAGCAGCTGCCGGCAACGATCGCGGCAAGCCCGCCCACGGGGCGCATGGCCCCAGCAGTTGCTGCAGACGTAGAAGATACCCGGCCCGAGCGCGTAAGGGCGCGGGCGAGACCGAGACCGAGGCCCGATGCGCCGGTAGATACCGGCGTTTGGAGCGCCACCTCGCCGAGCGTTTCAAGATCCGGTTCGCAGATCGCATCCGCGATCGCGGCGGTCGCGCCCGCGGCGCGCAGAGCCTCAAGCCGCGCCTTTACCGCACCGGCTCCGGCCGAGACCGTTGCCAGATCGACAATATCGACCGCACCGCGCGACTGCCTGGCCATGACGCGCACCAAATTGGCGTCATGCATTGGATTGAGGGGGTGATCCTTTAGCGGGCTTTCGTTCAGCGGTTGCCCGCCGACAAAGAGGTGACCGAGATAGACAGTGCGTCCAGTTTCCGGAAACGCGGGCGTAACCAGCACCGTGCCGCCGCCGGCAGCAATGTTCAGCGCCTCCGTCACCGGACCGATATTGCCGGCATCGGTCGAATCAAAGGTCGAGCAGACCTTGTAAAGCACATGGGTCGCCCCGCACTTGCGCAGCCATCGTTCGGCCTCCGTCGCGGCAGCCACGGCCTCAGCGGCGGCGACGGAGCGAATTTTCATGGAGACGACGACTGCGTCGACATCCGGCAGCACCAACGACGGGTCGGGAATGCCGACGGTCTGCACGGTGCGAAGACCGTTCTTGGTCAGCGTGTTGGCAAGGTCTGACGCGCCGGTGTAATCGTCGGCGATCGATCCGAGCAGGATGGTCATCCGCTAGCTCCTTGCAAAAGGTCTGAACCAGTCGAGGCCGTCCAGCGTCTGGCCCCGGGGGATATATTCGCATCCTACAAAGCCGCCGTAACCGAGCCGGTCAAATTCCTCGAACAAATAGGGATAGTTCAGCTCCTCCCCGTCCGGCTCATTGCGTAACGGCACGCTAGCGACCTGGATATGGCCGGTCACCGGCAGCAGCCGGCGCAAGCTCATGACCACGTCGCCATGCAGGATCTGGCAGTGATAGACGTCGAACTGAAGCTTTAGATTGGGCAGGCCGAGGTCGGTGATGAGCCGCTCAGCGGCACCGAAATCATTGAGGAAGTATCCCGGCATGTTTCGTCCGTTGATGGGCTCAATCAACAGATCGATACCGTTCTCTCCGAGCCGCGCCGCAGTGTAGGCCACGGAATGCCGATAACAGGTTGCGGCCTCTGTATCAGAGGGCTCGGCAAGCCCTGCCATTAGATGCAGCCGCTTTGCGCCGGTCGCCGCCGCATAGTCCAGTGCCCGTTCCACGTCAGACTTCAATTCGTCGAACCGCCCAGGAAGCGCTGCGATACCACGCTCGCCCGCTACCCAATCACCCGGCGGCAGATTGAACAGCGCCTGCTGCAGGTTGTTGCGAGTTAGCCGCTCGGCGATCGCTTCCGGCGGGGCTTCATAGGGAAAAAGATATTCGACGGCGGCAAATCCGGCATCCGCTGCAGCATTGAAGCGATCGAGAAACGACCATTCGTTGAACATCATCGTCAGGTTGGCCGCGAAAATGGGCATTCCTACCTCCTTTATCGCGACTCTTTGACTGTGCCAGGCAATTTCGCACCTGAGAGCTGGGCATAGAGCCGGGCGAGCGAGGAATCGTCGTCACGGCCCATACCGGCGCCTGAAGCCGCAAGGTACATCTGCAAGGCGGCCGCCACCAACGGCACCGGATAACGCTCCGAACGCGCCATGTCTTGAACGATGCCGAGATCCTTGACGAAAATCTCGATGGCGCTGAGCGGCGTATAATCTCCCGCCAGCACATGCGGGATCCGGTTTTCGAACATCCACGAATTGCCGGCCGACGCCGTGATCACCCCGTAGACCTTATCGAGATCGAGGCCTTGCTTGGCAGCGAAGGCGATCGCTTCGCATGCAGCTGCGATGTGCACGCCGGCAAGGAGTTGATTGATCATCTTGAAGGCTGCCCCTGTGCCAGCCGCATCGCCAAGTTCATAGACCTTGGCGGCCATGGCATCGAGGGCCGGGCGAGCCGCTTCGAAGGCAAGCCTGGAGCCGGACCCCATGATCGTCAGCTCGCCGCTCGACGCTTTTGCCGCACCGCCGGAAATTGGCGCGTCGAGGTAGTGTAGCCCGATGGCTTCCACCTGGTGCGCCAGGTCCCGCGCGACTGCAGGATCCATTGTCGCCGATGAAATGAATACGGCTCCTGGTTTCATTAGGCTTGCGACACCTTCGGGACCAAACAATAGGGCCGCGGTCTGCGCGCCGTTTACGACGACTGAAACGACGATGTCAGCGCTCCGAACCGCGTCGGCGGGGGTGGCGGCGCCACGCCCGCCATCCGCGACGAAGCGATCGATGGCGGCAGGCGCGATGTCATAGCCGACGACGTCGAGGCCTGCGCGCTTCATCGACCGGGCCATGCCAGCCCCCATGGAGCCGAGGCCGATCACGGCAGCGACCGTCTGTCCCAGATTTTCAGCATGCGATGCCATGACGATATTCTCCAGGTTTTTGAAAATCTAGCAGGCCCGCCCCCTTCGAGCCGTAGATCTCCGGAGGGCGGCAGTTTGGAAGGTTTAGCGATTGACGGTTTTTCGGGGAACCGCCAGCACGGCCAGCGAACCGACGATGAGCGCTGCGGCCAGGAAATACATGCCCATGCTGTTGCTGCCGGTAAGGTCCTTCAGATAGCCTACCAGAAACGGCCCGAGAAATCCGGCGAGGTTTCCGACCGAATTGATCCAGGCAATGCCGGCGGCCGCACCCGTACCGACGAGAAAAGCCGTCGGAAGGGACCAGAAGAGGGGTGCGCAGCTGATGGCGCCTGCGGTGGCGAGCGAGAGGCAGGCAATGGCGACTGTCGTGCTTGTAGCCGTCGTTGCTGCGACAAAACCCCCGGCCGCGATGAGGGCGGGAATGACGAGGTGCCACCGCCGCTCGCGCAATCTGTCGGAGGAGCGCCCGAGCGCCAGCATGACAACGAAAGCACAGATGTAGGGGATCGCGGAAATCAGGCCGATGTTCAGATTTCCGGTTACGCCCGAGGCCTTCACAATGGACGGCATCCAGAAATTCAGTCCATACTGCCCGAGCACGAAGCAGAAATAGATAAGGCACATCAGCCAGACGCGGCGGTCCGTCAGTGTTCCGGCAATGCTGTGGGGGCTCGAGACCTTGGCTCGGTTCTCCGCTTCGATATTGGCCGTCAGCACCGCCTTCTCGTCGTCGTCCAGCCATTTGGCGGCACGGATCGTATCATCGAGGTAGAAGTACGTGGCGACGCCGAAAAGGATGGCCGGAATGGCTTCGATGAGGAACATCCATTGCCAGCCGGAAAGACCGTGCGTTCCGTGGAAGCTGTCCATCAGCAGGCCCGAAAGCGGATTGCCGAAGATGGCGGATATCGGGATCGCAGACATGAACGTGGTAATGATCTTGGCGCGGCGGTGCGCCGGATACCAGGACGTCAGGTACAAGATTATGCCGGGGAAAAATCCCGCCTCGGCAACGCCCAGAAGGAAACGCAGGATGTAGAAGACGGTTTCCGACGAGGTGAACATGAAAGCGGCGGAAACGAGGCCCCAGGTGACCATGATACGGGCCATCCACACCCGCGCGCCAACCTTGTTCATGATGACGTTGCTGGGCACTTCAAACAGAAAATACCCGATGAAGAAAATGCCTGCGCCGATGCCATAGGCCGCTTCCGACAGGCCGAGTTCACTCGCCATCTGGAGCTTCGCGAAGCCGACATTGACGCGGTCGAGATACGCGACCACGTAACACAGCATCAAAAAAGGGACGATTCGCCAGAATACCTTGCCATAGGCACGATCCTCCACCGCCTCTGCGGGGTACACGCCATCGACTGGCGCCTGCGTTTGCAGCGTCATGATTTCCTCCAAGGGTTTACCGCAAGTCTCCTTCCGCGGTACGCCGGCCGGGATGTTGGCAGCGCTGCCATTTTGTCTAAACCATTTTGGCAGCGCTGCCAACATAAAAAATGGCAGCGCTGCCAAAATGAAACTTGCTTCTTAGTGAAAGCGGTGAAAAATAGTGGCACGGTGGATTCTCATCGCCCACACTCAGGTAGCCGCCAGGTTGGATTCAAGCATGACCGTGGAATTCAAGCATCAGGGTACAGTGACGCTTGCCGAGGTCGCAGAAGCGGCCGGGGTCGGCGAGAGCACTGTATCACGCGTCCTGCGCAATCACGGTTCCTTTTCCGACAAGACGCGGGACCGGGTCATGGCAGCGGTCGAGCGGCTGGGTTATGTACCGAACCGGATCGCGGGAACTCTTGCGTCAACCGGTTCGCGTCTTGTTGCCTTCGTCGTCCCATCGCTTTCAAACATCGTCTTCCCCGACGTCCTGAGAGGCGCCAGCACCATTCTGGAGGAAAATCGATACCAGGCGGTTTTCTCCGTCAGCGACTATGATCCGGAGAAGGAGGAATCCCTGACCGCCGCGATGCTCGCCTGGCGGCCGGCGGCAGTCATGGTGGCGGGATACGAGCACACTGACGGCACCGTAAAGAGATTGCGCGCGAGCGGTTGCCGGATCGTGGAACTGCTCGATCTTGACGGTGATGCTCTCGACATGGCGGTTGGTTTTTCCAACCGTGCGGCCGGTCGGGAAAGTGCTGCTTTTCTGCTAAAGCGGGGCTATCGCCACATCGGCTATGTCGGTCACGACCTGAACCGCGATACCCGCGCCGGCAAGCGGTTTTCCGGCTTCTGCGAAGCGCTCGCCGCTGGCGATGCGACCCTCGCCGATCGCGAAATCCTCGCCGGGGCATCATCCGTGGAGAACGGCAGGCTGGGGCTGGAACGCTTGCTCGCCCGGACAGCAGATCTCGATGCGGTTTATTTTTCGAACGACGACATGGCGCTTGGTGGTTATTTTCATTGTCTCGCAAGGGGAATATCGATCCCCTCACAGCTTGCCATTTTCGGCTATAACGGTCTCGATATCGGCCGGGCAACGCCGCAACCGCTCTCGACCATCCGCACCCCGCGCGTTGAGACCGGAAAGGTGGCCGCACAGCTTGTCGTCAATAATGCGCCATCCCAGGTCGTCGATCTCGGATTCGAGCTGATCGAAGGGGCAACCGCCTGACTTGACGTCTGGCGGGCAAAGTATACGTCGGTGCTTCTGGCCTATGCGATAGCAGACATAGAAATTCACAACCTGATCTAATTCCTGGATCGCTTTTTCACGGAAAACCCGCTGACTTGCCATCGCCGGATCGGGTGTATGCATCGCTTTCGGAGGTTCCGTGCTGATGCCGTGTGTCTGGCTGAATCAAGCGAGATCAGTCCAGCCGTCGCAAAGGTGGTAGGCGAACACGAGGCGCTCGAACTCGCTGCCACTGAAATCTTCGAAATGAACCGGCCGTACCGTGCGCGCTATCATCACCTACCCACCCCCTGGCTCTCAGGGCCACGGAGCGGGTTGATGATCTGGACGCCCTCGAAGTCCTTTTCATTGTCGGTCACGACGACGCACTCGTTCGCTTCGGCTACAGCGGCAATGATTGTGTCTAGCGCGCTTCGCGAACGACCTTTGGCTCTGCCGTCGGCCATCAGCCGCGCCCAGACAAGGCCAGCTTTCTCATCAAACGATAGGACGCGGCCGGCGAACAGCGCTTGCGGGCCTTCGGGGCCGGAGAACCAAGCTTCAAGGCTGCTTCGCTTCTTGCCTTTCGGTTTCTCCAAGATACCTCGACGGATTTCGGCGAGGGTAAGCGACGCAATGAAGAGGTCGTCGTCCTTCTGCGCGCCCATCCAATCCAGCAGCGAGCCCGACGGCTCCGGCTTTATGACGTTACTGATGATATTTGTATCAAGGAGGTAGCGCGTCACAGATCGACCTTACGACCCTCTTCTCGCGGCCGGCTAAGGTCGAGATCCGCACTAACCAGAGGTGAGCGACGCAAGGCGGCGAGAATACCGCCCGCTTTCGGAGGCTCCCCCGCCATTGCCTGCTGTATGGTCCGGCGAAGCTGCCCGGCTTCCGGACCGTCCTCCGTCAATTTCCGGGCAAGGCTCCGGAGTAGATCGCGGTCGGCATCAAGCGCCTGGATCTCGAACCGCGCTATGCCGCGCTCAGTCAGACGAGACCGATAATTCTCAATGGCTCTCTTCTGCGCGCTGTTGCCCATTGCCTGTCTCCGTTTTGTATCTGGATATATAGCCGTGTTTTCCGTGGAACGCAAGGTTGCGGCACACTTCTCCATTTTGACAGGTGAAGGTAACCTTGAGAGGTTTTCAATGTCAGGAGCGGTTACGGTGATCTGATCAGACTGCCGTCCCTGAATATGACCGGTGATCACGAAGATATTTTTTCTTCCATACCGAGGTAACGCCGGCGCCCGCGATGGCAAGCTTGATCATCAACGCCATGTCGTTGGTCGTGATCTCAGGCATGACGGCGACATTGAACTCTTTGCCGTGCTCCAAGAAGTCCCACCGATAGGGCGCGACCTTGGGTGCGGGCGCCAGCCAAAGCAGCGATGGGCGGCGAGCTCGGATGCGACGGTGCCCGAAACGATCGCGAGAAGGGTGCTGCTCAGATTCCGTGGAATTGGAAGGCGCAAGAGACGGCAGCTATTACTGCGGCCGCGTGAACAACTCCCGAAACAATTCCTCTGCTCGCTGCAAGCCTTCGTGCGTCAAGATTAAGGACTTCGTCTTGCTCGCCGGATCACCGATCAGGCCCTTCTTGAACAGTCGGTCTGTCGCATCCCAATCAAAGCTCTTCCATCCCCGACGCCCGTCATGCAGCGTCAGCCATAGCAGTGCCAGGACAGCATCGTCGATCTTTCTCGTCGATATCCATCTATCGACCATAACATGCAAAACCCCCGAAGGTAGGTGTCCAACTTAATGGGGTCAGTTCATTTCTCCTTGCGGGCTTTTTATGGTTTGGTCGCGGCGCGTGCCGGAATTAAACAAAAACACGCGCTGGTACATTTATACCCAGCATACTCGTCCATCTACGCGTTGCATTTGGTAGTCAGAAGTTGTTACTTGCGACGATGCACGCATTGTTCCACAATACGTCTGCGATGCTATGGCCCCATAGGCAGACAAACCCGCATAAACTGACCATCCGAAGACGCCGCAGACGCCACGCCATAGCGCTCTAGGAGGAATTCGAAGTGACATGGCGCGGTTCACTGAAATCGCTTGTTTGCCACGGCAATTCCTATTTCGACCGTTGGGTTCGCACGAGCGCGCCTCCGGTAGCGCAGCATCAAGACCTATGACAATGGGCAAAGCCAACAGCGCGTAGTCGATTGGCACGATGCCCTCACCTCGAATCGGGGACACACGACAAACCTACCCCCCATTGGAGACCAGCCTGGAGCCACATCGGCATGGCTGAAACAAGGAGGAGAAAAGATATGAAAGCGGCACCAAAAGCCCGCATCGCAGCAGCGATGATTGTAGGCCTTCTCGGCAGCACGGCGATGGACCAGGTTCAGGCCCAGATGAAGAAATACGGTTCGGCAGCAGGCTGGGACATTGTCATTAGGCAGGACCTGGGCCCGGGCTGCCTGATCGCAAAAAGACTGAACGAGAGCACGCAGATTCAGATGGGCATCGATACGACCGGCGGCAGACGCGGCTATATGGCGCTCTACACCAAGGCGGATGCCAACGTTGTCAGTGGCGAAAAGCGCTCCGTGATATTCGACGTTGACGGTCAGAAATTCAGCGGGGAGGCGACCGGTCAACAGATGGAGGGTTTTGATGGATCTTTCATTTGGGTCAACAATCCCGACTTCATCTACGATCTCGCCAAGAAGAAGACGCTGACAATCACGCCGGCAGGGCGCGATCCGTTCGCGGTGAGCCTTGCCGGAACCGATGCGGCCCTTAAGGCCCTGCGCGCCTGCCAGGAGGCTCAGTAGAGTTGCCCGCGCATTGTCTGCAAGCAGCAAGGTGTGAGGGGATTTGGAACGCAAAAAGGGCTCCGAGTTTCCTCGGAGCCCATTGAGTTTGTTATAGAGTTTGGTTGCAGGGCCTGATTGCACAGAGGATTGCAAAATCTGGAACCGCTTGTCGAGCCATAGCCCTTGGCGTCCGCGCCGAACTCCCCGCGCGTCTTGGCATTGCCGAACAGGCACTCGATGCCCCAGCGCCTGCAATAGTCGTTGAGCGCTTGCCTTGCATCCTTTCTGTTCGTGGCTAGGATCAGGCACTTGCGATCGGCAAGACGCTTACAGCGAGACGACGCAGCTATTTCGCGGCGCCGGCGGTGCCGTTAAGATGCCCCCTGCCATAGTGCCGGGGCGATGCTCTGGTTCACGCATTCAGGGATTCCGAATGCCGCAGCACCCGCATCGTCTATTCGGACGACATCTCTGCCGGTAAGGTGTAATATCGGGCTTGGTCCAGTCGGCTTCCGGTATGCCACTGCAGGCCCTGGACTCGATGAATAGCGTCTTTCGGGGGAAAGAGCCGTGGATTCAACCCAGCCAGCAGCTGTCGTCGCCGGCCGCAATCCGTTGCGCCGAACGGCGCTCATCATAGTGCTCCTAGCGCTCGTCCTGTTTGTGCTGTCCGTCTTCATGGAGCGGCGTACACCCTCCACGTCGCAGGCGCAGGTTCAGGCTTATGTCGTGGGGATCGCGCCTGAGGTGACGGGCCGTGTAATAGAGGTCAATGTCGACGACAACTCGCTGGTCGAAGCCCATCAGGTGCTTTTCCGCATCGATCCCAGCACCTATCAGATCGCTGTCGCCCAAGCGGAGGCCAATCTGGCGCTTGTGGGTCAGACCATCGGCGCTTCCACTGCGACGGTGGACGTCGCCCAGGCCAAGCTGGTGGAAATGGAGGTGGATCGGGACAACCTGCGTGACCAGTACGCGCGGGCTACTGAACTGGTCAAGCGGGGCGTGTTTTCCAAGGCAAGATATGACACGGCAAAATCCGCTTACGAGCAGGCGGAGGCCGCGGTGACCGGTGCGGGGGCCGATCTCGCCAAGGCCAAGGAAGAGCTCGGCCCGGCAGGCAACGACAACCCACAGCTCCGGGAAGCGCTTGCGGCGCTGGAGGCTGCCCAGCTGGACTTGGTCCGAACGACCATTCACGCGCCATCGGCCGGCGTCGTCACCAACCTGCAGCTTTCCATCGGCAAGGTCGTCAGCGTCGGCCAGCCGGCCATGACATTCATCGATGTCGGGACGATCTGGATTGCCGCCGCCTTCAAGGAGAACAGCCTGGAGAATGTCGCCGTCGGCAATCGGGCCGAGCTGCTCTTCGATGCGCTCCCCGGACGGCTCTTTCCTGCCAAGGTCGAAAGCATCGGCCTCGGCGTTTCTCAGCAGGGCGGCGGCGGAACTGACCCGAACACCGGTCTGCCGACGATCCGGACCGACACCGGCTGGGTCCAGGAGGCGCAGCGCTTTCCGGTTCGCCTGGTCATGGATGCAGAACGGCCAAAGGGCGTGCGATATGGCTCGCAGGCGACCGTCGTCATCTACACCGGCGATCATCCGGTCACCAATGCCTGGGGCTGGCTGCGGATCCGCATCATATCGGTGCTGACCTATGTGGGATGACCGCGACGATCCGTCTGCCGAGCAGCGTCGAAAGGGACTGCGGGTGGCGTTTGCGGTCTCCTTGGGGTTTACTTCCGCTGTGTCGCTCGGTGCCATCGTGCCGTTCCTCGTGCCTATTTTTGCCGCGCAGTTCCTGTTGGGTAGCTCCGGTCCGATGCCGCTAGGCAAGACATTGGGCGCCGCGTTGCTGATCCTGTTCACGGGGATCGGCA
Organism: Rhizobium gallicum bv. gallicum R602sp; assembly: GCF_000816845.1. Classification (NCBI taxonomy): domain Bacteria; kingdom Pseudomonadati; phylum Pseudomonadota; class Alphaproteobacteria; order Hyphomicrobiales; family Rhizobiaceae; genus Rhizobium; species Rhizobium gallicum. Next base: position 3,706,953 of record NZ_CP006877.1, read on the forward strand.
TGATGGTCTTGACGAATCTGTTCGGCGATCGCCCTTCGACGTTCCTGATCCTGCTGGCGCTGATCTACTTCTTCTGTTTCGCGGCCCAGGCGGCGGGCACAGGGGGGCCCGCGATCTTTCTAGTGCAGGTCGTCGCAATTATGGTTCCATTGATCGGAATCCTGAACAAGGACCTTGCGAATTCAATCCTGTCGATCCTTGTGACCGGCATCCTCGGCGGCACGCTTCTGATGTGGCTTGCCCATGCGGTGATCCCGGAGCCCCATACGACGCGCATCGCGGCGGCTTCTTCGGCAACAGTCAGACCTCCTTCCTATCTGCGAGCTCTGGCGAACACGGCGATACTGCTGGGGGCGGTCGCGGTCTGCCTGGTCAACGATCAACTGTCCGCAGCGCTCGTCATACCCATCACCGTCGCCTCGCTGCTCGGCCAGTTCGATGCCGCTGCGAGCAGCCGAATGGCACTCGGGCTTGTGATCATCAATCTGTCAGGAGGGATACTGGCATCCATCGCCTACACCATCCTCACTCTGCGCCCAAGCCTGTTCTCGATCTTTCTCATCGTACTCGTGGTGACGCTGATCCTGGGCGGGCGCGCTGCGGGCCGGTTGAAAGATGCCAAGATGTACGCCGGCGCTCTCACGACGTTCCTGATCCTGTTCGGGCTCGGAGTGTCGCCGGTGCCTGGCGGCGCCGCTGAATCCTTCGCGACCCGCATTGTCTACGTCGGCGCGGCGTTGATCTACACGGTGCTGATGGCGGCAATCTTCTGGCCGCAATCGGAAACACGAGAAAGTCGTGCCAAATGACGCGCCTGGCCTCTCCAAAGGTTCCATTTGAAGGTGAGCCGTCCCTACCCGCCAGACCGCCTCCGGACGGCCCAGCGGTTTTGCGGGCACCAGCGACCCAAACAGCAGCATCAAGCTGAAGCACACGCTCAGGTGACCGCTGCCGGCTGCTCCTCGTTGGTGCCGAGCCAAGTCTGCAACACGGTCCAGAGCACGGCCAGCGTCGTCGCACCGATGAACATGCCGGTAAAGCCCCAGGCTGCCAGCCCCCCGATCACTCCCATGAAAAGCACGAGCATCGGCAACTGGCCGCTGCGCGCAATCAGCATGGGCTTCACGATATTGTCAGCTCCCATGAGTAGAATGATCCCCCATGCAGCGGTGAAGATCGCCCAACCGGTCTGCCCCTCGGCACCCAGCCAGATCGCCACCGGCAGCCAAACCAGAAGCGGTCCAATCTGGATAACGGCCAGGAAAAACGTCGCTGCGGCCAAGGCGATGGCTCCCGGAACGCCGGCGATTGCGAAGCCGATCCAGGCCAACACCGCCTCGAGCAGAGCCGTTCCAATGACGCCGATTGCCACGCCGCTAATTGCCCTTCCCGCGGCATTCAGCAGTTCTGGCCCCTTCGCTCCAACTATGCGTACCATGATGGCGGAGACATACTGCAGCACCCAGGCGCGCGACGCATGAAGTATCGCGGCTACGACGACGCCCACGAAGATTTCAAGGACAGCCACCAGAAGACCTGCACCAAAATTGATGAGCCAGCGCCCTGCGGCAGCGAGCTGGGGTTGGTAGCGCTGCATCAACACCAGACCCTCGCGCTGCAGCTCTTGCCATGCCGCAGATACCTTGTTTCCAACTAGCGGAAGTCCTGCAAGCCACTCGGGAAGGTTGGGGATTCCGCGAGTGCCGGCCGTGCTCAACCACGCCTCGGCGACGCTCAGATAGTCGGCAATAGCGGAACAGAGATAGATCAACGGCACGATGATGACCGTCACGGCGACCACGCCGAACAGCACGGCAGCCAGGCGACGCCTTCCATTCAGCAGCTCAACTATTCGATCAAACAGCCCCGCTGTGGCAGTGGCAAGGATCACCGCATAGGTGAGGACGCCGACAAAGGCTAACAGTACCCAGAAGCTCGCGACGATCAGCATGGACACAAGCAGCAGGGCGAGAGCTGCCTCTATGAGCTTCTGGTGTCGCCCGCCTTCAACAGGCAATTCCTGCATAACAACACCTCCTGGTTTGATCAGAAGTCGGCGAAGCCCCTTTCTGCAAGGGACAGCCGCTGATGGTTGCGTACGTCGGTCCCGTGCACCGGGGCCTGTCTCGCACCGCAAGTCCTTGTTTCACGGTTGTGCGATGTTTTGATCCGCAGCCCGCCGGGAGGACCACAGTTCCGAGACTTTGAAAAGAAATGCCGTAGTCCAGCCGAACAGCAGGATTCCGTTTACACCTTCGATGGCACTGGCGAGCCGCCATTCGTTGGATAGCGTAATGTCGCCATAGCCGATCGTGGCGAAGGTAATCGCCGAGAAGTACATGGCGTCCTCAAAGTTCGGCAATTCGCCGACTAGCCGATAGACCATGGCCCATTACAAAGCCGGTGACAAAAAAGTAACTGATGCCCAATCGGGCGTAGCCGGAGAGTTTCCGCGTGCCGGTAAGGGGACCTCGTCCTATCCGGAACAGCAGCATAACCGCCATGCCGTGAATAAAGATCGTGGCAAGCAGCACGCCAGTGCCCGTGACAATCTGAAGTAACATCCTCGTGCGTCCCCCAGCACCAATCCCGGGCGTTTCCACCCTGGCCGTACCCCGCACCAACGCTGCATCGTATGAAGCCTGCCTCGCCAACTCCAGTCGCACTGGAAAATCACCTCAGTCCCGAGGGGAGGCCACAACTCCGATGCATCATTTTGCCTCACAACGCAACCGCCGACAAGTAACTTACCGGAACTGTAATATTTGCCCCAAAGTGATTGCCGCTGGCCACCGCCGGGAGCCACCGCGGCATGCGGGAACCTGCAGCTGGTGGCCTCGATCTCCGTGCCCTGAACGCACCTGGCCGACTCTGGCTCTGCCGTCTCGGTCCCCAATGTAAGTTGCACTTAAGAGCATACTAATGTATTCTCTGGTTGTTGTACAAGGGTATGGATTGGGATGGTGCGGAAGGTGGGTGTTCCGCCCGAGCGGACTGCTTGCATGGGCGCAGAATGCTACCTGATCCAATCCCGAAACCGTCGAATCTCCCGTTTTTCTGAACGGATGTATTCAGTTCACCGCGACCGGCCTTGGTTGTCGTTGACTCATTAGACTTAGTTTCGCGCCGGAACGGCGATATGATGGGAAACCGCCGGCAGACCGTGTGCGGTTCACCCCATGCGGGGGCCTCGGATTGAAATTCTGATCCATAGATTCGGCCGCACGCCTGCAGCAATACTTTGCTTATTCAGCATGTTCGAAATTAAGGCATGCAGTGCTCGGTGGTCATATTCCATAAATCGGTGAGGAGGATTGTCCGATGTTTAGCACGCGAATTGAGATGCTCGAACACCAAGAATACGATAGGGCCTGGCGGAAACTTAACGGAAATGCACCAAGGCATGGGAGAATTGCTCGAAAAATTTTCCTGGCAGTTGCCTTTGTCGTAGCGGCAAACGCCCCATCCTGGTCCCAGGAAGACCCGGCCAAGCATTACAGTAAAGAAGCCATGCAGCAGGCGCTGCAGACCAGGGATCAGTACGATCTCTATGGCCTGCGTTTCGGCGTTGGCAAGGCAACACTGGAACCTGGTGCTGAAACGCTGCTTGATGACATAGCGACTGCACTTAAGAATTTACCTGATTGGAGCCTGAGAATTGTCGGCCATACCGACGCAAGCGGCAATGCAGAAGCCAATGAACGTCTTTCCCTTGAACGCGCCGACGCCATCAAGGCGGCGCTGGTGGAACGAGGGGTCGATGCTGACAGGTTATTAGCGGGAGGCGCTGGGCAGACCCGGCCGATCGCCAGCAATGAGACGGCCGAAGGAAAAGCTCTCAACCGGCGAGTTGAGCTCGTGAGGCTCACCGACTCGGCCGAAGCCAAGAAGCTGCTGAAGGCCATGTCCGATTATCTGGCAACCCAGAAGGCCATATCCTTCGCATACGATGCCAATCTCCAGGTTGTTACCAACAGTGATCAAAAACTTGGGCTGGCAAGTTCAGGGACTGTGACCCTCAGCCGGCCTGACAAGGTACACACCACACGTTCCGGCGGTTTTGTCGAGACAGAAGCGCTATTCGACGGAAAAACGCTTACCCTTTTGGGAAAGAACCTCAACAAGTATACGCAAGTCGATATTCCTGGCACGGTCGATCATCTGATAGACGAGCTAAAGGACAAGTATGGATTGCCGCTGCCTGCCGCCGACTTGTTGATGACCAATTCATATGATGAGTTGATGCAGGGCGTTTACGATTCGAAAGACCTGGGAAGCGGCGTCATCAATAGCGCCGAGTGCGATTCTCTCGCCTTTCGCAAGGACGACGTAGATTTCCAGATTTGGGTCGCCCAAGGAGCACAACCTTACCCCTGCCGCTTCGTCATTACTTCCAGGCTGGTCAAGGGTGGACCGGAATACAGCGTCCAGGTCCGGGATTGGAAGTCGGGGGATGAGGTTATGCCGGGTGATTTTGGCTTCAAGAACCCGACAAACGCCGAAAAAGTCGACGTGAAGGACATCCAGAGTAACCTGGGTGAATTGCCGGGGAACTTCGTAAGAGGAGATGGAAAATGACCCTTTTTAGACGCATGGGAATCATCTGTCTGGCTTGGGCGGCTTTACTTTGGGTCGGCGAACTAGCGAGCGACCAGTCAATTGTTCCGATGCCCCGCTTCGTTTCTGATGCCGTCGCCGTAGTCGGTCGACCGCTGACGCCGGTCAGCGTGGCCGGCGTCGCCCGGCGGACGACTCGGCGTTGTGCCGCTGGTGCCTATGATTGCTAGCCGGGGCCCACGAATTGGCCCCGCCCTGTAGAATGCCCCGTTCGCTGCGGGACGTTCTCATCTAGACTAGTGCCCGTCCATACAAAGTAAATGGCTGATATTATTAGGCTAATTGCAGTTTTCTGCGGGCAAAGCCCGGCGGTTTCAGGTATACTTTAGATCAAGCTACTGATTTCGAAAGGCAAACCCGTAACCGCCGGAGCCGACAATGCGCCAAGAACGCACGGTCCAAGCCAGCAAGCTCAGAAACTTCCGCGCCGGCATCGAAGCCGGCATCCCTTGCCTGAAACGCGCTTATGGCTTGAGGCGCTGCACCTGGCGTGGGCTCGACCACTTCAAAGCCTATGTCCGGTCCTCTGTGGTCGCTTACAATCGGTAGTGTGCTGAAGGTTCTGCAAATTCTCTGAGAGAGGCGGTCATGGCGGTCTGGTGATGTTCAACGTCACCTGATTCCCTGGAAGGAACGCCACCATGACCAAGACTGAAGGTAAGACAGCCAGCGCCGCCGTCAAAGACATTTTGCCAATCGGCACCCAAAATTGGCTCTGACTCACTTTTGATGAAATCAAGTGCTGGCTGATGTTGGTTTCACACAAGTAATCAACATTATGAGCCATTCGCTCCGACCTTCGACGCTCGTCCCTCGCGGCTTTATAGTCGACAATACAGCCATTGATGACAAGGTAATGTTGATCGCAGTCCGGTCGGCGAGCAAAGCGAGCCTTTGCCCGATCTGTGGAACAAGGTCGGAACGAATTCACAGTCGATATCAACGACGCCTGGCTGACCTGCCCCTGGTGGGAAAGCCCGTTCGGCTTGTCATTGAAGCGACAGTTCCACTGCGACGCAGTGTTGTTCGGCCGGCGAATCTTCGCCGAGCGCTTCGACGGGGACGTTCTCGCGCCTTCGGCGCGGCGAACTGCCAGGCTCGACCACATCGTCCATCATCTCGGGCTTGCATTGGGCGGCAGGCCAGCGGCCACCTTTGCCAAGAGGCTGATATTGCCGGTAAGCAACGATACGCTGCTGCGCGTCGTGCGGCGGCGCGGCAGTCCGCGCTTTGTCCCGCCGACCGTGATCGGGATCGACGACTGTGCGTGGCGACGTAACCAACGCTATTGCTAAAGAAGGGCCGGCTGCAAGGAAACATCTCAAATTGCGTTAACGACCAACCCGCGCATATAAGCGCAACAATTATTGCGTATAGGCTTGATCATTGCGCGTACGGTTGGCATTCTTGCGTATCCGTTAGGCGCAGGGCAAACGACGAATCGTGGCAAACCAAATTCCAGACGACGCCTTGGCCGCGATCGAAGAGATCGTCAGCCAACATACAGGCGCCATCCCAGCATCAGAGATTCTTCGCGCGCTACCAGCGCCTATCCCTCAACGCACCCTGCAATATCGCCTGAAGCGACTGGTATCGGACGATCGCCTCATTATGGAGGGCGAAGGCCGGTGGGCAAAATACCGACTGCCTGAGGCTACTTCGACAACGGCACCATCTGGCGAAGATCGGGTCTTCACTATCGCGTTGTCTGATGCAGCCAAATCAGTGCGCGACTACGTCCGACATGCGCCCGAAGCTCGCAGGCCAGTCGGTTATAATCGTGACTTCCTTGACCGTTACCGCCCGAACGCCACCTTCTATCTGACCGAGGCCGAACGCGCCCATCTGGCCTCAGTCGGGCGACCACAGATCGCCGAGCAGCCGGCAGGAACCTACGCCAAGCACATCCTGAACAGACTTCTCATTGATCTGGCCTGGAACTCCAGCCGGCTCGAGGGCAACACCTATTCGCTCCTCGACACCAAGCGCCTCATCCAATTCGGCGAAGAGGCTAAGGGCCGGGCGCATCTCGAAGCGCAAATGATCCTCAACCACAAGGACGCAATTGAATTCCTGGTCAGCGCGGCCGACGACATCGGCTTCAACCGCTATACGATACTTAATCTACACGGGCTACTGGCAAACAACCTCCTTCCCGATCCATCAGCCGCTGGTAGGTTGCGCTACATCGCGGTGGGAATAGACCGGTCCGCCTTCCATCCCCTGGAGGTGCCACAGCTCATCGAGGAAGCCTTCGATGAGATATTGGCAACTGCCGATGCCATCGTAGACCCGTTCGAGCAGGCATTCTTCGTCATGGTGCAACTGCCATATCTCCAGCCCTTCGACGACGTGAACAAGCGCGTATCCCGCCTTGCCGCGAACATCCCGTTCGTCAAGAACAACCTTTCACCGCTTTCCTTCGCCGATGTGCCGCGGCAAGCATATACTGAAGCAGTGCTCGGGGTTTACGAGCTGAACCAGGTTGATCTCCTCAAAGACCTCTTTCTATGGGCCTATGAACGCTCAGCAGCGCACTACGCTGCTGTGCGCCAGTCACTGGGCGAGCCTGATCCGTTCCGGCTTCGCTATCGAGCTGAACTGCGTGAACTTGTGGCTGAACTCATTCGTGGGCGTACTGGACGCAAGGAGGCCGCCGGGCGCATCACCGCTTGGGCAGTCGACAGGATCAATCCCGCAGATCGTGGGCGCTTCGTTGAGATTACCGAAACCGAGTTAACAGCACTGCATGAAGGTAATTTCGCGCGCTATCAGCTCCGACCTTCGGAGTTCGCTGCCTGGCGCGAAGTCTGGGAGGCGCAATGACTGACGGTCCCTACCCCATTGTCACCGCTGACGATTTCGCACGCCGATTATCAATGCGTCCAGGTGGATTGATGTGGCTGCTCGGGGCTGGAGCTTCTGCCGCAGCTGGCATTCCCACAGGTAGCGTCCTGATCACGCAAAAACAAAACCCGCCGAAAATATCGACGGGTTTGTCAGCGGTCTGACGGCTCCGAGTTTCCTCGGAGCCCATTGAGTTTGTTATAATCGTTGGTTGCGGGGGCAGGATTTGAACCTGCGGCCTTCAGGTTATGAGCCTGACGAGCTACCGGGCTGCTCCACCCCGCGTTATTTTGATTGAGCGGAACGGACCGCTTGATTTGCGGCCGGTTTATCTGGCTTATTGCCGTTTTATTGTTTTGAGAAGATTTTGATTTGTTGCGTTTCGCAGACCTGGCGGCGACCGACTCTCCCGCGTCTTGAGACGAAGTACCATAGGCGCTGGGGCGTTTCACGGCCGTGTTCGGAAAGGGAACGGGTGCAGCCACCCCGCCATAACCACCAGGTCAGCGAAGCGCAACGATTTGAGAAGCTGGAGAAGTTTTCACTTCGTTTTTTTTGAACACGTCTTGACCGGTAAGGGTCAGGCTCATTTTGATGAGCATTGTCAATGAGAACGATCAAGCCGATCGAGCTATTAGTACCGGTAAGCTTCATGCATTGCTGCACTTCCACACCCGGCCTATCAACGTGGTCGTCTTCCACGGCTCTGATAGGGGACACTCGTTTTCAGGTGGGTTTCCCGCTTAGATGCCTTCAGCGGTTATCCCTTCCATATGTAGCTACCCTGCTATGCCCTTGGCAGGACAACAGGTCCACCAGAGATATGTCCATCCCGGTCCTCTCGTACTAGGGACAGATCCTGTCAATATTCCTACACCCACGGCAGATAGGGACCGAACTGTCTCACGACGTTCTGAACCCAGCTCACGTACCGCTTTAATTGGCGAACAGCCAAACCCTTGGGACCTGCTCCAGCCCCAGGATGCGATGAGCCGACATCGAGGTGCCAAACAACCCCGTCGATATGGACTCTTGGGGGTCATCAGCCTGTTATCCCTGGCGTACCTTTTATCCGTTGAGCGATGGCCCTTCCACGCGGGACCACCGGATCACTATGACCGACTTTCGTCTCTGCTCGACTTGTCAGTCTCGCAGTCAGGCGGGCTTATGCCATTGCACTCGACGACCGATTTCCGACCGGTCTGAGCCCACCATCGCGCGCCTCCGTTACTCTTTCGGAGGCGACCGCCCCAGTCAAACTACCCACCATACACTGTCCCGGATCCGGATAACGGACCGCGGTTAGACATCCATGACGATAAGGGTGGTATTTCAAGGATGGCTCCACGGAAACTGGCGTCCCCGCTTCAAAGCCTACCACCTATCCTACACATGCCGACACGAATGCCAGTGTAAAGCTATAGTAAAGGTGCACGGGGTCTTTCCGTCTGACCGCAGGAACCCCGCATCTTCACGGGGAATTCAATTTCACTGAGTCTATGTTGGAGACAGCGGGGAAGTCGTTACGCCATTCGTGCAGGTCGGAACTTACCCGACAAGGAATTTCGCTACCTTAGGACCGTTATAGTTACGGCCGCCGTTTACTGGGGCTTCGATTCAAAGCTTGCACCTCTCCTCTTAACCTTCCAGCACCGGGCAGGCGTCAGACCCTATACGTCGTCTTGCGACTTCGCAGAGCCCTGTGTTTTTGATAAACAGTCGCTACCCCCTGGTCTGTGCCACCCCATCATAGTTGCCTAAAATGGGGGTCACGCTTCTTCCGAAGTTACGCGTGCAATTTGCCGAGTTCCTTCAGCATAGTTCTCTCAAGCGCCTTGGTATACTCTACCTGACCACCTGTGTCGGTTTCGGGTACGGTCTATACGGTGGAGCTATTTCCTGGAACCGCTCCGCTGCCCTGATAATCCAATAAACCAGAACAACTTGTGCAATCCGTCACTACCACCAGGCCCACGAATATTAACGTGGTTCCCATCGACCACGCGTGTCCGCCTCGTCTTAGGGGCCGGCTAACCCTGCTCAGATTAACTTTAAGCAGGAACCCTTGGTCTTTCGGCGAGAGGGTCTCTCACCCTCTTTATCGTTACTCATGTCAACATTCGCACTTCCGATACCTCCAGGATGTCTCACGACTGTCCCTTCACAGGCTTACGGAACGCTCCGCTACCACGTGTATTGCTACACATCCTCAGCTTCGGTGCATGGCTTCAGCCCCGTTACATTTTCGGCGCAAAGACCCTTATTTAGACCAGTGAGCTGTTACGCTTTCTTTAAATGATGGCTGCTTCTAAGCCAACATCCTGGTTGTTTTGGGATCCTCACATCCTTTCCCACTTAGCCATGACTTGGGGACCTTAGCTGGAGGTCAGGGTTGTTGCCCTTTTCACGACGGACGTTAGCACCCGCCGTGTGTCTGCCGAGTAGTACTCCCCGGTATTCGGAGTTTGGTTAGGATCAGTAAGACGGTGAGTCCCCATAGCCCATCCAGTGCTCTACCCCCGGGGGTATTCGCTCGACGCTCTACCTAAATAGATTTCGCGGAGAACCAGCTATTTCCGAGTTTGATTGGCCTTTCACCCCTAGCCACAAGTCATCCCAATCTATTGCAACAGATGCGGGTTCGGTCCTCCAGTTGGTGTTACCCAACCTTCAACCTGCTCATGGCTAGATCACTCGGCTTCGGGTCTAATGCAACAAACTCAATCGCCCTATTCAGACTCGCTTTCGCTACGCCTACACCTACCGGCTTAAGCTTGCTTGTTACACTAAGTCGTTGACCCATTATACAAAAGGTACGCCGTCACCCTTTCAGGCTCCGACTGTTTGTAGGCATCCGGTTTCAGGTTCTATTTCACTCCCCTTGTCGGGGTGCTTTTCACCTTTCCCTCACGGTACTTGTTCGCTATCGGTCATGCACGAGTACTTAGGCTTGGAGAGTGGTCTCCCCATGTTCAGACAGGATTTCTCGTGTCCCGCCCTACTCTAGGACAATGAGTGTTCTACGCGTACGGGGCTGTCACCCGCTACGGCCCAACTTTCCAGATGGTTCCGCTTTATTCCTCA
>NZ_CP006877.1:4022500-4133237 GCF_000816845.1 Rhizobium gallicum bv. gallicum R602sp
ACCGCCGTCGCCATTGCGCTTCTGGTGCCGACTGCCATGGCCATGGACTTGAGATTGTCCGGCGTGCTGGTCGTGCTTGGTCTTGCCTACTGGCTCATCGGCCGTCTGGTCATGAGCCGCACGAAGGACGGACAGGCTTCGGTCGAGAACCACTATCACACCGTTTTCTCGCATGTGAGCGACTCGATCAGCAACGTTTCGGTACTGCACAGCTACAACCGCATCGAAGCGGAAACCAAAGCGCTCAAGGGCTTTGCCGACCGTCTGCTGCAGGCTCAGTACCCGGTCCTCGACTGGTGGGCCCTTGCCGGTGCTTTGAACCGAATGGCATCGACCATCGCCATGATGATCATCCTTGTGATCGGCACGCTTCTGGTGCAGGCCGGCGAACTGCGGATCGGTGACGTCATCGCCTTCATCGGCTTTGCAAACCTTTTGATCTCGCGCCTCGACCAGATGCGCCAGTTCGCTACGCAGATTTTCGAAGCCCGCGCGAAGCTTGAAGACTTCTATACACTCGAAGATTCTGTTCGCGAGCGCGAAGAACCGGCGGGCAACGCCGACATCAAGGATGTCAAGGGCGAAGTCGAATTCCGCGACGTATCCTTCGGCTTCGGCAACTCGTCGCAGGGCCTGCACAATGTCTCCTTCTCGGTGAAGGCTGGCCAGACAGTCGCGATCGTAGGCCCGACAGGTGCGGGTAAGACGACGCTCGTCAATCTGCTGCAGCGCGTCTACGATCCAGACAGCGGCCAGATCCTGGTGGATAGCCACGACATCACCAAGGTCACCCGCAGATCGCTGCGCCGTTATATCGCCACCGTGTTCCAGGATGCGGGTCTGCTGAACCGTTCGATCAGCGACAATATCCGCCTTGGCCGCGAAGGTGCCAGCGAAGAAGAGATGCGCCGTGCTGCCGAAGCGGCAGCCGCGGCCGACTTCATCGAAACGCGCGAGGAACAGTATGACACGCATGTCGGCGAACGTGGCAACAGGCTCTCGGGCGGGGAGCGCCAGCGCGTAGCCATCGCCCGCGCCATCCTCAAGGATGCACCGATCCTGGTTCTCGACGAGGCGACCAGCGCGCTGGACGTGGAGACCGAGAATCGCGTGAAGGCTGCGATCGACAACCTTCGCCAGAACCGCACCACCTTCATCATCGCGCACCGCCTCTCGACGGTTCGTGAGGCAGACAAGGTGCTCTTCCTCGACAATGGCCGGATCGTCGAACAGGGCAGTTTCGATGAACTCAGCCACAGCAACGGCCGCTTTGCAGCGCTGCTTCGCGCCAGCGGTATCCTGACGGACGAGGAAGTCCGCAAGGCTCATACGACCGAAGCCGCTTAACCAGCTTCGAGAATCGAAATTGCAAGGCCGGAGGGAAACTTCCGGCCTTTTTTTCGGGTTAGAAATTCGGGATGCGCTGCAAGTGAGATCGTTGCCGGAATGCACCCAAGACCGTATATCCGAGTTCGTGCCTGAGGTGGCTCGCCCTGCACTGGTCTTCCGAGGGTTGCTCGGATAGGCGGTAGCCAACCCGCGCATCAGAGCTTGATCAACGACGTCCTTGAGTTCCGCCTCCACCGATGCGCGACTATCATCCTCGGCCGTTCGTTCGAGCGGGTGGTTATCTGCGCCAAAATCATTGACAGCGGACATTAGAGCGGTGTCCCGCTTCCATATTGACTGAGCTGCCTTTTGCAGTGCCGAGCACTGGAGGACATGACGGGGGATGCCAACTATACCCCTACGGCCGCCGTCCTACGCCTCGCGCCACCTCTTGCCAGGGGTGTTTCCCGGACGCGCGGCATGTAAACTGATAGCCATCTAAGCCGAGGGAGGTAACGCCGATGTCCCGATTTCTTGCCGTTTACACTATGAAGCCCGAAGACCTCGCATCGTTTCGAAGCCTGCCTAAAGCCCAGCAGGATGCAGTTGATGCTGTGGGCATACCACAGTGGGCGGCGTGGGAGGAACGTAATGCTGCGTTCATCCTTGATCGCGGTGGTATGGTGGGCAAGACAACTCGTGTGACAAAGGACGGGGTGGCCGAAGCCGGGAATCCATTCTGCGGCTATCTGGTAGTCGAAGCGGAAACCGCTGATGCCGCCGCACGGATGTTCCAGGACCATCCGCACCTCACAGTGTTTCCTGGTGACGGCGTAGATATCATGCCTTTTCTAACTTGAACTCCTTGAGGATGAGGCGGATGCTCCTGCCGGGAACAGGATTACCCGGCCGCGCGCGATCAATCGCGGCCCCCTTCCTCAGCATCTTCCCGGTGTCGAAGAGATCATCGAGCTGGAAAGCCGTCTCGACAACCATTGCCGCGAACTCCATGGCATCCTGCAGCTCAGGGCAAGCTGGTTTTGACCTGTCGCGCCAGTGTTCGCCAGGACGAAAGATGGTTGGCCTTCAGAGCGTGGCGTTCCGCTCCTTCGTTCACAGTCACGCCCGGACGCAAGCTCTCTGACACGATCTGCGCCTTGACCTCGTCCGGCCAACGGCGATGAGCCTCACGTTCGTGAAGCGTCGCCCGTGCCAGAGCAACGCTCGGTCTGGGTCCAGCCGAGGGCACTACGCTTATTCCTGATCGCAGGCCTGAAATCGCGTGAGATCTGATCATCCAGCGTCTCCTGTGGGGCTTACCGTTCAGGAGGGTTTTTCAATGCGCTTCTTACCGATCGGGAAGTCCTTCGGCAGGGATAAAACGTACCGATCGGGAAGCTTTGCCGTGCAAAGCAGTGCGACCTTCGGCCTTGTTTGGACTTTGTTCAGTGACGGCTGACGAACTGGGAAACGAAATAGGCTGAGTAACCTCAGACGGGTCTCATTGCCCTGATGCTGTGACAGCTGCGGCGGTGGTTTATCGGGTCAGAGGCGACGTCGACTTCTGCCTTGCCGCGCGCGGCTTTCGGATAAAGCGCGCAACTGATGTCTCTCTACTAGAGCGGCTTGAACCGCAGCCTGGAAGGACAAGACGCGCTCCCGGATCTTCTCCTCGCGCAAGCCACATCGCGCAAGCTCGTCCGCCAGCAAACGGCACTCGGCTTTCCAGAACGCGACCGCCGGTTCTCCATGCAAATCATCAAGCGTCGCGGCGCAGCGTTCGATATCGCCGGGCTGGGGGATGCTTGGAAATATCACGATTTCGCTTGCGGTCAGCGCGGCGAGAGGGGTGTCGAAAGAAGATGCCATCGAATCAATCCATGTTTCCATCAGACTGTTAGGCTTGTGTTGGTTAACGTTTACCTTCTCTCGCGGAATAATGCCGTTGGTGACCGACTGAACGGACCTAAAGCCACAGTCCCAGCAGCCGGGTTCTGCTGGGACTTTGGCTTGCGTTGTTAGGATTGCGCGCGCTGTTGCACAGTTCCGCTCTCTTCGGAAGAAATCTGTGTACGCGACATCACGCGTCCGACCACGAGCACAAGCAGCGCGGCGGCAGCCAGGCACGCGGCAAGAAAGAACATCGGCGCAATCGTGCTTCCCGTACTGTCCTTGATCCAGGGCACGACGTTCTGGGCGACAAAGCCGCCGAGATTGCCGACGGAGTTGATTGCGGCGAGCCCGGCCGCCGCACCAGCGCCTCTCAGAAAGCGTGACGGCAGGCTCCAGAAAACCGGCTGGCCGGCGAAGATGCCCGCTGCAGCGATGCAGAGAAATGCGAACTGGACACCATGGTCCGGAATAACAGCAGAAAGGACAAGGCATATGGCGCCCAGCATTGCCGGAATAACGATATAAGGCGTCTTCGAAGCTGCCCTGTCTGCCATCGACGGGACGATGTAAAGCGCCACCGCCACGAGGACCCAGGGTATGATGTTCAGAAAGCCGTTGGCCGTATTGCTGACGCCGAATTCCTTGACGATGGTCGGGAGCCAATAGCTGAGGCCGTAGGCTGCAAGAGGAAAGCCGACGTAGCACAGTGCCATCAGAAGTACCTTCGGATTGATGAGCGCCTTGAAGCCATTCTCCGCGTTCTTGTCCATGTCTGCATTTTCCGCCTCAATCCTGCGTTTGAGCCAGCTCTTCTCCGCATCGCTCAGGAAGTTCGCATCCTCTGGGCGATCCGACAGGTAAAGCAGCGTGACCACGCCTGCCACGACGGCGGGAATACCCGTCGCGATGAACACCCATTGCCAGCCGGCGATGCCATAAAGCCCGTCGAGATCGAGCAGCATGCCGCCCAGCGGCGCGCCGACGGCATTGGCAAGGGCGCTGAAGATCATGAACAGTCCGACCATCGTGCCGCGATAGGCGGACGGATACCAAAGTGTCAGCAGATAAAGGACGCCTGGAAAGAAACCGGCTTCGCAGGCGCCAAGAAGAAAGCGGAGAATGTAGAACATCGTCGCATTCTGCGTGTAGGCCAGGGCAATCGTAACTGCGCCCCACGAGAGCAAAATCCGCGCAAACCATTTGCTGGCTCCGTACCGCTCGAGCAGCAGATTGCTCGGGACTTCAAACAGGAAATAACCGATGAAGAAGAGCGAGGCGCCGAGGCCGTAGGCATATTCGCTCATGCCAAGCGCTCCGACCATTTCCAGCTTGGCGAAGCTGACATTTTGGCGATCGATGTAGGCGATGAGATAAAGAATGCCTAAGAACGGCATGAGCCGCCACGTGATTTTGGCGATCAGTTGCTTTTCGTCGACCATGAGTTTCTCCTCGGGCAATTGCATCTGGGCGGGAATAGATACGGCAGGCTCGCCATCATCAATTGCCGGCCGGTGGCCGAACTGCAGGCGAAAGCCGATTGATCAAAACCGGCTGGCGGTGTCGCCAGCCGGTTTTGATATCGCATAAGAGAGAGCTATTTGTCGCGATAGAGCTTTCGGCCATCACCGACGCGGACGGCGACGGGAACGGAAGCACCACGCCCCATCGACCTGGCCTTCACGGTACCGTCGATGCGTTTGCGCTCGAGGTGGTAGGCATAAGCAAACTGACCGGAGATGCCTGCGACGACAAAGAGCGCACCGATCATCTGGTCATGATTGGTAATGTAGAGCAGCACTTGGCCCGCCATCGCAAGGATTGTCCCTGCGACAAAGATATTGAGCGAGTGACGGCCAATGATGGTTAGCGGATGATCCGACGGACGGCGCAGGATACGAGACAGCACGGGAATATTGATAACGAGGTAGCTGAGCGCCAACACATGCAGCAGCCGCGGCAGGGACAGGAAAGTCTTGTCGAAACCGGTAAGGACAGGCGGCATGCCAAGCGCTGCCAGTACATTGCCGAGGTCCCACAGGTGACCGACAACCCAAGCAAAGGACAGCGCTACGTAGCCGGAAGCCAGCACGAACAAAATCGGGTGCTCCGGCAGCTTGCCGCCACGCTTGACATGCATGATGCCGACGGCGCCGATCGTGAACAAGAACTGCCACGAGAGTGGATTGAGGAACCAGTAGTCGGCGATGAGCATGTTGTGCGGCGCGATCTGATAGATGCCCGCAAACAGCCACACAGCACCCGAAACACCAAGCGCCAGAAGCGGATGTGCCGAGTAAAGAAGCAAGATGACTGGTACCATGAGCATCAGCGCGCCGTACATCGGCAATATGTTGTTGTAGCCGATCTGGTGGCCGAGCAGAAGCAAAGCGGGTATTCCCTGCGTCAAGTTCATCAAGACGGCGAGGATATTGATTTCCACGAGCAATCCCGGCCGGTGGAACAGCGAGGCGCCGCAAATGAACAGCGCGAGCGTTATGAAGGTCGTGATCATATGGGCGAGATAGAGGGTGAAGGCACGCTTGATCGCCTTCTTCGCCATGTCTAGTCGCCCGCCGACCTTGAAGCCGGAGCCATAGGCCAGTCCGACCGCAATGCCCGAGATCAGCACGAATGCTTCCGCGGCGTCGGAGAAGCCGAAATTCTTCGTCGTCGCATACTCGAATATCTGGCCGGGAACATGATTGATGAAAATCGTGATGAGGGCAAGGCCACGCAGAACATCAAGCCTCGTGTCGCGCGCCGGTCGCACTGCTGATTGAGGCAAGCGCTCAGCGCCGATGGCGTTTTCCGGCGTAGCCGCCATGATGTTTCTCCTGTTTCGATCTGCAAACGCGGTTGCAGCCAAAAAGTTTCACCTTTTGGCTGCAACGAATCGCCGGAGTGTGAGCGTCGAAAATGCTGCTATCCGACCGAATATCCCTCATGGGGAGTGGCGACTTCGCTGTCATTGATGACCACAGTGTAGCCGTCCGGTTGGGACGATTTTGAGACAGAAATGCGATATTTCACACCTGAGTGTTCAATCTCTGCCGAAAAGCCGTCCCAACCGCTCGGCAGTGCCGGACGAACAAAAATCCGACCGTTTTTCAAACGGATACCGAGGATCCCTTCGACTGCGGCCCGATAGAGCCAGCCCGCGGAACCCGTATACCACGTCCACCCGCCGCGGCCCTTGAGCGCACCTTCGCCATAGACGTCGGCAGCCACCGTATAAGGCTCGACTCGATAGTGCTCGGCCGAAGCTTTGTCGCGCGAATGGGTGATCGGGTTCAAGAGTTCGAAGCAGGCCATTGCATCGTCGCCCCGGTTGAGCTCAGCAAGCGCCATAACCACCCAGGTGGCCGCATGCGTGTACTGGCCGCCATTCTCGCGAACACCCGGAGGATAGGCTTTGATATAACCTGGATCCCTGATCGACGTGGCAAAAGGCGGGGTAAATAGGCGGATGATTCGCGCTTCTTTGTCCACAAGGCGGTTCAAAACCGCGTCCATGGCCTTGACCGCGTGATCCGGGTTACCTTCGCCGGAAAGCACGCTCCAGGATTGCGCGATCGAATCGATCTGGCATTCCAGGCTTTCCTTCGAACCGAGCAGGCTGCCGTCGTCGAATGTGCCTCGGCGATAATAGCCGCCATCCCAACCTTTACTTTCGAGCGCGGCCTTCAGTGCACCGAGATGTTTCGTCCAGCGCTCGACGCGAGCACCGTCGCCCCGCTCTTGCGCATAGGGAATGAAGGACCGCAGCGCGCCTGCCAAGAACCAGCCGAGCCAGACGCTTGTGCCCTGGCCGTTGATGCCGACGCGGTTCATGCCGTCGTTCCAGTCGCCGCCCATGATCAGCGGCAGCCCGTTTGAGCCCTTGCGCTTGATCGCGAGATCAAGTGCCAAGGCGGCATGCTCGTAGATGCTGGCCTTGTCGTCCGAGACTTCCGGACGATAGAAGGAGTCGTGCTGGCCTTCGAGCAACGCCGGGCCCTCGAGGAACGGCAATTCCTCGTCAAGCACGCTCTTGTCGCCCGTTGCGCTGCAATAGTGATGGATCGCATAGGCGAGCCAGACCACGTCGTCCGAAATCAATGTACGGACACCCGCGCCGGTTCCCGGCAGCCACCAATGCTGGACATCGCCCTCGCGGAACTGCCTGGAGGCAGCGTTGACGATCTGGTTGCGCGCGAGCGATGGCTCCTGAAGCACGAAAGCCAGCGTATCCTGCAACTGATCGCGGAAGCCAAAGGCGCCACTTGCCTGATAGAAGGCCGACCGTGCCATGATGCGACAGCCAAGGCTCTGATAGGGCAGCCAGGCATTGACGAGATTGTTCATGGCCTGGTTCGGCGTCGAAATCTGAACCTTGCCCGTAAAGCTCTGCCAGAAATCGCGGTTTGCCTGAACCGTGTCCTCGACAGAGATCTTGCGGATCTCGGCGATCAAGGTTTGGGCCTCTTGCCTCGACGCCGTGTCGCCCAGGAAGAACGTGACGTCACGCTCTTCGCCAACACCGATTTCGATATCGATTGCGAGAGCCGCTGCCGGGTCGCCGTCAAGTTCCGTGGCGCCGGAAAGCGCAACGGGCGGCTTGAGCGCCTGCGGAGCCCGGATCGTGCCGGCCTTGCCGATGAACTCGCGTCTGCTTGTGGTGAAGCTCGACGGCTTCACGCTGGCGGCAAAGAAGGATACCCGGTTCGAGAAGTCGATGCTGTACTGGTTGGCGGCAAGAAGTGCGCCGGTTTCCTCGTCACGGGATGAGAGGATGAAGGGCACCGAGCGCTGTGCGTTGTTGCCGAGAACCCACTCGACATAGCCATAGAGCCGCAGCTTGCGCGCCGTAGTGCCCATGTTGCGCAACCGGACGCGCTGCAGCTTGACCGGCCTCAGGCGATCGACCGTCTGTGTCACTTCGAGCGCGATATCGTTCTGCTCGCTGGAGAAGACGGAGTAGCCGAGACCATGGCGTGCCTCAAAGCGGACATCGCTCCGCTGCGAAAGCCCAGCAAATGGCGTCATCAGAGCGCCACTTTCAAGGTCGGTGACGTAAATCGCCTCGCCTGAGCGATTGACGACGGCATCGTTCGACCAGGAGGTCAGCTGATAGTCGCGCGAGTTGACGCTCCAGGTGAAACCCGCGCCCTCCGCAGACACATGGAAGCCGAACTTCTCGTTCGAGATCACGTTGATCCAGGGCTGCGGTGTTGCCGTGCCGCCAGCAAGACGGACGACATATTCGCGGCCGTCGCGGGCAAAACCACCGAAGCCGTTCCAGAAGTCGAGATCGCCTTCCTCCTCGATCACAAGCGCCGACGGCCTGGGCTGCACGACACGCGCCACGCGCTTGACCGGGGTCTTGCGCTGCTCGCGTTCCATTTCCGGCAGGTCGTCCTTGGAAGGAGGCGCAGAAAGGGCGATGGCGCGGTTGATCTGATCGACGACCTTGCCGTTCTTAGCATGGAAGGTGACGCGCGAAGCGGCGATCAGGGCATGATAGGTCGCCTCCTCCATCAAATCCTTCCGGACGGCAAAGATATGTTGCCGGAGGCCATCTGCCTGGCCGATGCGGCGCACGTTTTCGCACATCTGGTCCACGGCATGCTGCATGTCCTGCGCATAGGAGGATGCACGCTCGTTCATGATGACAAGATCGGCCGTCACGCCACGCGAGCGCAGATATTCCTCCGCCAGCAATGCCTCGCGAACGATATCAAGATCCATGTCGTCATCGATGCGCAGCATGAAGATCGGGAAGTCGCCGGAGATCGCAAGCGGCCACAGCGACGATTGTGACTGCATGCCGGCTCGAACTGCCGCAGCATCGGCGCGCAAGTCCATGTCCGGATAGACCAAATGCCGGCCAAGATACTGGAAGGCGGCAGCCTGCTGGGACGTCACGCCGACATGGCGCATCTGCACCTGCGTGCGTGTCCAGGCCTGAACAAGCTCGTGATTGAAGGCATCGGCGTGCCGATAGCGCTCGACAGCCTTGTCCACCTCGTCGCGGCTAGGAGCGGCGATCGTCCAGAAGATCACGCTCACTTTCTTGCCGGCCGGCACACGAACCGTGCGGCGCAACGAAAGGATCGGATCGAGCGTGAAGCCGTCGGTGCCTGAAAGCGTCGCACCAGGATCGAAGGCTGCGGCATCCGCAAGGCTACGGCCGCGGCCGAGGAATTTGCGGCGATCGGTCTCGAATTCCGTTTGCCGGGAAGGACCGGCACTGTCGACGATCAGATGGGCAATGCTCATGTTCGGCTCGCCCGGATCGCGTCTGTTGCGTTCGGCACGGATGACGTCGCCGCGCCTGCCGAATTCCGTCTTCACGAACATGCGGGCGAAAGCCGGATGCGCATTGTCCGTGTCATCCAGTGTGATCACCGGCTCCAGATAGGAGGTGACTTCGATGAAGCGGTCTTCCGATCCCATGTTGAGAAGCGTCAGCCTGCGGCCTTCCGCATCATGCTCGGTCGCAACGATGCATTCCAGTTCACTGCTGAGGTCGCCAACAACCTTGGTGAATTCCGCCTTTTCGTCGGCGAAGAGCACATTGACCTTTTCGCCCTCGACACTTTTTGGTTCGGCGGTGGCCGACCACCATTCGTTGGTCGCCGTGTCGCGCAGGAAGATGAAGCTTCCCCAGCGGTCTTCCGTCGGGTCGGCTTTCCAGCGGGTAACGGCCTGGCCGTTCCAGTGTGCGTAGCCTGCACCAGTCGCCGTCAACATCATCGAATAGTGACCGTTGGACAGGAACATGAGTTCGCGATCGCGCGAAAGCGGATCGGCGATCTTGCGAAGCTCCGGCCGCAGGAGATCTTCCTGGATGCTGGCGGGCGTATCCGATTCGTGCTTGCCGCTCATGACGGGGATGTCGCGCGGCGCCTTTTCCTGCAGCAACAGTTCGGCTGCTTCGATCACCGGATCGGAGTGGAAGAGCTCACGCAGATGCCCATTGAAAGCGACATTGGCAACCGCTGCGATCGACATGCCGTGATGGTGCGCATAGTAGTTATAAACAACAGCGCATTTCTTGCCTTCCGGCACGCGGGTCGGCGTGAAGTCGACGGCATCATGGAATCCGAATTTGCCGAGCGCACCGAGCTTGCGCAGGCGCTGCAGATTTTCGAGTGCCCCTGGCGGGTCGTATTGGCTGGCGAGGATCGAGGCATAAGGCGCGATGACGGCATTGTGGCCGAGGCCGCGCTTCAGGCCAAGCGTAGGCACGCCGAAGTTCGTGTATTGATAGTTGAGGTTATGGTCGCGAGCGTTGAAGGCCGCTTCCGAAATGCCCCACGGAATACCCAGCTTGCGTCCGTAGTTCATCTGCTCGACCACGACCAGATTGTTTGTCTGGTTGAGAATACCCCCGCCGCGCTCCTGCATGACGAGCGGCGGCATCAGATATTCGAACATCGAGCCGGACCAAGAGACGAGAGCGCCGCGCGAACCGACCGGCACGACCTGGCGGCCGAGGCGATACCAATGCTCCGTCGGCAAGTCGCCCTTTGCGATGCCGAAAAGACTGGTCAGCCGGCATTCCGACGCCAAAAGGTCGTAGCAGGCCTGGTCGAGCTCGCCGCTTTCGACGCGATAGCCGATCGAAAGAAGGCGGCGTTCCGGACGGAACAGGAAGCTGAAATCCATCGAGAAGGCGAGATCGCGGGCCTTGTCGCGAAGGGCAATCAGCCGCGGCCGCAAAGCATCGATATTTGAAAGGTCGAATGTGCTGTCGGAAATATGCGCTTCGCAAATCTTGACGAGTGCTTCGGCCCAACGGGTAAGTTCGCCGCTGAGTGCCGACTTCACTTCGTGATCGAGATTTGCCGCAAGCTTCTGGATGTCACGGGCAAGAACCGCAAGGTTGATGACGCGGATCGAGGCGAACTCGTGCTCGCGCTTAACGGCGGCGAGCGCGTTCTGGAAGCCGACGATCCGTTCTTCCAGGCGGCGGCGGAGCGGACGGACCGTCTTGCGATCGTCTGGAAGGTCGGCCAGTACTTCGCCGAGGATGCCGGCAGTGTCGCCGACGCCGTCGAGATTGCCCTGCATATGCGCCGACGGGGCCTCGGCCCAATTGCGGCAAGCCGACGAAACGGCAATAAGGTGACCGGCGAGATTGCCGCTGTCGACAGCCGAAACGTATCGCGGCCCAAGGGTCTGCAGCGTATCGGTGTGGTACCAGTTAAAGAGGTGGCCACGATACTTCTCCATCTTGTCGATGGTGCCGATCGTCTGCTCCAGCCGCTCGATCGTTTCCTCGAAGGAAAACCAGCCGAACTGGCGGCCGGAAACGACCGAGAGCAGGTACACGCCGATATTGGTCGGCGAGGTGCGGCTCGCGACGATGACGTGCGGCGTTTCCTGAATGTTATCTGGCGGCAGGTAATTCTGTTCTGCCGTGGTGAACGTATCGAAGTAACGCCAGGTGCGGCGCGCGATCTTTCTGAGCTCGCTTGAGACCGAATCGGCGACTTCCAGGCGGTCTTCGGTTTCTGCCGACTGGCTGACATACCAGGCAACGAGTGGCGACAAGGTCCACAGCAAGGCAAACGGAATACCGACGAGGAATGCGTTATCGCCGGGAAGTGCTGCAAAGCCGAGTGCGAGCAGCGCGAGCACCGGGGCGTGCCACATCGCGCCGTAGTAGGAGAGGATCGTTCCCTGCCCGCCCGCTTGGACGCTGGCAGCAGTGCGCCATTGCAGCATCAATTTATGGCTGACGAGAAGACGGTAGAGCGAGCGGCCGATCGCATCGACCATCATGCAAGCCGTATCGGCAATGAAAACGATACGAAGCGCCACCTGGGCGTTCGCAGCGCGGATATCCGACCACACGGTATAAAGATGTGCCCGTGCAACGATATCGCTGGTGCGTGGAATGATGCCGTGGATGAGCGACAGCGTCGGCGCAACGAAGAGGCAAAAGATCAGGAGGATCTGCCATACGAGTGCGCCAAGCGGGCCCATAAGATACCAGCCGAGCACGGAAGCGAAGAACCAGGCGATCGGCGTCAGCGAGCGGCGCAGGTTATCGAACATCTTCCAGCGCCCGAGAGCGGTGACGCCGTATTTTGGATTGAACATATATGGCAGAAGCTGCCAGTCGCCACGCGCCCAGCGATGCTGGCGCGAAGCCTCGACTTCGTAGCGGATCGGAAAGTCTTCGACGAGCTCGAGATCGGTAACGAGTGCGCAGCGCGCCATCGAACCTTCGAGAAGATCGTGGCTCAACACCGAATTCTCATCGATGCGGTCCCTCAGCGAAGCTTCGAAGGCATCGACATGATAAAGGCCCTTGCCGGTAAACGTGCCTTCGCCGGCGAGGTCCTGGTAGACATCGGAAACCGTGAAGACGTATGGGTCGAGGCCGCGGTTGATCGAGAAGACGCGCTGGAATACCGAAGCGTCCTTGCCGGTCGTCAGCGACGGGGTCACGCGCGGCTGCAGCACGCCATAGCCGCTTTCGACGCGGCCGGTCTTCGGGTTTATCACCGGACGGTTGATCGGATGATAGAGTTTGCCGACAAGCTTGGTCACGGCATCGCGCATCAGGCGCGTGTCGGAATCGAGCGTCATGATATACTGAACGCCAGCCGGCACAATATTGGCGCCCGGTAGATAGGTCGTGTCGCTGTCGCCGCGCAAAAGCATGTTCAGCTCGTGCAGCTTGCCGCGCTTGCGCTCCCAGCCCATCCAGACGCCCTCTGACGGGTTGTAGAGGCGGCGGCGATGCAGGAGGTAGAAGCGCGTTTTGCCGTCATAGGCGTAACGTGCCGAAAGATTGGCGATTTCACGCCGGGCGTAGTCCAGGACTTCCAGGTCGTTCGACGTCTCCTCGACATCGCTGTCGGGCCAGTCGCTCAGCAGCGCGAAATAGATTTCGCCGCGCGGATTGGCGAGATAGTGAACCTCGAGATTGCGAACCAGGTCATCGACGCTGTCGCGGTTCGAAATCAGGCATGGCACGACAAGCAGCGTGCGCGCGTCTTCCGGAATGCCTTCCTTGAACTCGTAGCCGACAAGCCGCGACGGCGTTACGAAGAAGGACAGCAAGGTATTGAAAAGACCTGTCGCGCCCTCCGATGCCGGGAGAGAGAACATGATCAGCAATACGGCGATTTCCAACGTGCCCATGCCGGCATTGGCCATGAAGCGCCCGACGATCGCCATCGCAATGATGGTAAGCAGCATGACGGGGAGCGCAATCGACAGCCAGTTGAACTTGCGGACTGTTCGAACAAAATGCTGGACCAGGGTCGGACGATAATTGGCACGTTCTTCAAGTTTGGGCCGGTGCATGCCGGCAAGAAAGCCGCCGACATTCGGCTCATGCGGTTGCGGCTCCTCAGAGGCTCTGGCTTCGCTGGTCATGTCGAGCGCCAACTGGGCGACTTCCATTTCCGTCAGCGGCGAGCGCTTGGCGAGCTTCTCGATCTGTTTGCGGTATTTGTTGCGTGATCCCGAATCGAGGATGCCGTAATCGGAATTCTCCCACAGCAGCTTGTCGACATGGCTGACCTGCTCGACCCAGACCGACCATTCCGCATCATCGATCTCGCGAAGGCTCCGGATGATGTTGCCCATCGTGACATTGCCGGAGGAGAGGCGGCTATGCTCCGCCATCGTCGCTTCTTCGGTATCACGGCCGAGCCTTTCCAAACGCTCATCGAGCCAAGCGATCGCAAGGCTAGACGCCTGCGACCCGTCGCGCATGCGATAGAGGAACTGCGTCGAGAAGGTATTGTCCTCGGCAAGCGGTTCGAGCGTCCTCAGATACTCCGCAGCCTTCGCCGGATCGTCCAAACGCACGAGTTCATCGGCCGCCTCGTTCGCACGGCGGCGTATGCGCCGGCTGCGTTCAACGCGACTGGAAATGCGACGGAGGTTTTCGACGAGAACATACCGCACAAGCGAGGGGACCGCCCAAAGCTCACCGATGCGCAACGTCTCACCCAGCTGGAAGCCATCGACAAGCGCCGTCAGACTTTCCTGTGAAACGGTGCTGTGGGTGTGAGCGACATAGAGCCAGGCGAGCACCAGCGTACGTGGTACTTGTACACCATCGACATCGATGGTCGGCAGTTCGCGATAGAAGCGCCGCGGGAAGTCGCGGCGGACCTCCTGAATTGCCTCTTCGACGATATAGTGGTTGTCGAGAAGCCATTCGGCGGCAGGCGTGATCGTCTCGCCCGCTTCCACGTCGGCCGCGGTCGTGCGGTAAACGCGCAGGATTTCCTTCTCGTTCTCCTTGTGTCGTGCAAAAAAGTCGAAGGCAGTAAAAGCCGGCAGCGAATCGACGCCTTTGCGGGCGATCGATTCACCCATCGCCTTGATGTCTTCAATCGACAGGTAGGTCGAGCGAACCGAGTCGTTGTGATCGATGTGCTTGACTTCGGCTTCGCGTGACGGGTTTGGAGACGGAATGGAAATGGTCATGGGTTCGGTTCTGGGTCCAAACTAAGGTTATGGTAATTTTGCCTAGCCTTTTGCACCGGCAATTATGACTGCGACATGAACGGCCAACGGGCTTTCCAGGAAGATGCGAAAGCCACAGATTTCCGATACGAAACGGTTTAGGCCTGATTTATGGCACGATTCTGCTGGTCAGAGCTGCATTTTGCCTCCACCCCTGAAGAACCATCCGGGAAAGTTGGACACCCTCCCGATAATTCAAGTCAAGGGGCACGGAATTGCCCGGCTTTGCTTACCTCAATTTTGGCAGTTCTTCGCTATTCAAAATAAAAATCCGGCACCCATCGGGCACCGGATTTCAAACATATGGGACCGCTGTTGTTGTCGACCGAAAATTCCCGGTTCACGCAGAAGACTGTCCCAGCCGGCGATTTGAGAAGTAAATTCGTAAGGTGCCGGCAACATACCGGCACGACAGCTCGATCAGCCGATAACGCCGCAGACCAAGGCTGCAACGAATGCGAACGCCGCGGTAAATAGCGTGGCATTTAGCGCAAAATGAAGCTTCTGGCGCATTGAAGCCGGCTTCTTGGTCGGTACGGAACCATAATAGTTCGCTTGAGTATGCGAAATACCCAGGTCTGCCATGTGTTGCCTCCGTCTCTTATTATTGGCGCGGCGGTCTGCCGGCACTGATATTCCTATATACTCTATAAGCTAGGTAGAGATAAATTTCCTTCCAGAGCGTGAGGGATAGAAAATCTGACCCGGCTCAGCAAAGAGTGCGCCATGCCCATATCAACGAACGCTCGATTGCGTTTTCTTCTCTTTGGGCACCCGAGGAAGCCTCGATCAATCGGCGATCTTTTTCAGCGGGAATGGAAACGCTTGTCTGCTCGCGCCGTTCGACCTTGGCCGGAGGATCGAGATATCCCATGGTCATTCCGCCGAGAAAGAACATACCGCACCTCCACGATCACGAAAGCTAACACTCGTTAACAGGATCATGACAGATGAAAATCGGCTGTCAATAGTCTAGTCGAATAGTCGTCTTTTAACGGCTTCTTAACCTTGAATGACCGGTGCCCGAAAGGATTTCAAATATTTGAAAAATCTGCAGTTCTGGCTTTGACGAAGCCTTTGCTCGCAATCATCAAATTTCTCGTGTAATCCTCATGAACGTCCCCACTGGCCAATTGGCCGGAGGTCAGCCGTTCGACGACGGCGCCGTTGCGCATCACGGCAAGCCTTTCACACATATGGGTAACGACACCAAGGTCGTGGCTCACCATGACAAAGGTCAGTTTGCGGTCACGCCTGATCTGTTCCAGCAGATTGAGCACCTCCGCCTGCACGGAAGCGTCGAGCGCCGACGTCGGTTCATCGAGCAGAAGGATCGACGGCTCGACGATCAGGGCGCGCGCAATCGCCACACGCTGCCGCTGGCCGCCGGAAAGCTGGTGCGGATAGCGGAAGCGGAAGCCGTTTCCAAGGCCGACCTCGTCCAATGCCCGCGCGATGCGCTTCTCGCTGTCGGCAATCCCGTGAATTGCCAATGGCTCGAGCAGCAGGCGGTCGATCGTCTGCCGTGGGTGCAGCGAGCCATAAGGGTCCTGGAACACCATCTGGACATTTCGATAGAAAGCCTTGCTGCGTTTTGCACCCTGCAGCAGCTGATCATGAACGCGAATTGCGCCACCCTTGACGGGCGCAAGCCCCGCTACCGCACGAAGCAGCGTCGACTTGCCGGAACCGGATTCCCCAACCAGCCCGAAGGAGCCGCCGGATGCGACCGCGATGCTGACGTCTTGAAGCGCATGAAAATCGTCATAGACGACGCTAAGATTTTCGACCGAGAGCGCCGCACTCATGCAGCCCACTCCGGCCTGCGGTCGAGTACTGGCAGCGGATGGCGATCTTCTCCGATTTGCGGCATGCAGTTCAAAAGTCCCTGCGTATAGGGATGCTGTGCATTCTTGAGGTCAGAAGCCCTAAGCTCTTCAACGATCTTACCGGCATACATCACGATGACGCGGTCGCAGAACGAGGAAACAAGACGCAGATCATGCGACACGAAGATAAGCCCCATGCCGCGCTCGGAAACTAGCTTGTCCAGGATCTTCAACACGTCGAGCTGCACGGTGACGTCGAGCGCCGAGGTGGGCTCGTCAGCGATCAGCAGTTCCGGCCCGGCAATCAGCATCATGGCGATCATTGCACGTTGACCCATGCCGCCTGAGACCTCATGGGGGTAGAGATCGAAGACACGTTTCGGATCGCGAATCTGCACGGCCTCAAGCATGGCAAGCGCCCGTTCGGTCGCCTCGGCCTTGCTGACCTTCTCGTGCGTTCTCAGCGTCTCGCAGATCTGCCGGCCGATCGACATCACCGGATCAAGCGAATATTTGGGATCCTGCAACACCATGGCGATGCGCTTGCCGCGCAGGAGCCGCCGTTCTTTCGCTGAAGCCTGGAGCAGATCGATGCCGTTGAAGTCGAGCTTGTCGGCCGTGACGATGCCGTGCTTCGGCGTGAGCCCCATGATCGCGCGGCCGGTCTGCGACTTGCCGGATCCAGACTCCCCGACGATGCCGAGGCGTTCCCTGTCGAGTGTGAAGGAAACGCCGCGAACAGCTTCGATCAAGCCGGTGCGCGTCGGGTAGCTGACCTTGAGATTGTCGACCGTCAACAAGGCCGTCATTGGCCGCTCTCCTTGGGATCGAGCGCATCGCGCAGGCCGTCGCCAAGCAGGTTGAAACCGAGGCTGACGATGAGGATCGCAATTCCAGGCATGGCCGCGACCCACCATTGATCGAGAATGAAACGGCGACCCGAGGCGATCATCGCACCCCATTCCGGCAGTGGCGGCTGCGCGCCGAGACCGAGAAATCCGAGACCGGCAGCCGTCAGGATGATACCCGCCATGTCGAGCGTTACGCGAACGATCAGCGACGAGAGGCAGAGCGGCATGACATGGCGGATGATGATGCGGACCGGCGATGCACCCATCAGCTTGACCGCCGAGATGTAATCGGAGCGCCGCACCGTCAGCGTTTCCGCCCGCGCAATGCGGGCGTAAGGAGGCCAGGACGTGATTGCAATCGCGATGATTGCGTTTTCGATGCCCGGCCCGAGTGCCGCGACAAAAGCAAGCGCCAGCACCAGCTTCGGGAACGCCAGGAAGATATCGGTGATACGCATCAGCACTGCATCCACCCATCCGCCGGCATAGCCGGAGACAGTGCCGACAATCAGTCCAATCGGCGCCGAGATGACCGCAACCAGCACGACGACGAAGAGCGTCAGCCGCGACCCGTAGATCAGGCGCGAAAGGATATCGCGACCCTGGTCGTCGGTGCCGAGCAGATACTCGCCGGTACCTGGCGGCAGAAGTCGCGCATTCTTTAGATCGCCGACCACTGGCGAATGCGTGGCCAAGAGATCAGCGAAGGCGGCAACGAAGAGCAGCGCGACAATGATAATGAGACCAAGGACGGCAAGCTTGTTCGCACTGAACTGCCGCCAGGTCACATAGGCGCGCCCGAGACGGGCCTGCACGCGTGATTGCGGGCGATCGGAAAGCAGCCACTCGCGGCGGCTCATCGGCGCTGGCTGGCTGGCTGGAACCGTCATCGGCTTCGCGTCCTTGGATCGAGCGTCCGGTAGAGAAGATCGGACAGGAGGTTGATGCCGATGAACACCGTGCCGATGACGATCGTGCCGCCGAGGACAGCGTTCATATCGGCATTTTGCAAGGAGTTGGTGATGTAGAGGCCAATACCTGGCCAGGAGAACACCGTCTCCGTCAGAACCGAGCCTTCGAGAAGCCCGGCGTAGGAGAGCGCAATCACCGTCACAAGTGGGACCGCGGCATTGCGCAATGCGTGGCCCCAAATTACCCGGGTTTCCGAAAGCCCCTTGGCGCGCGCAGCCACGATATATTCCTGACTGAGCTCGTTCAGCATGAAGCTGCGCGTCATCCGGCTGATATAGGCGAGCGAGAAATAGCCGAGCAGCGATCCCGGCAAGATAATGTGCCGGAAGACATCGTAGAAGACGTCCCACTGCCCCTGCCAGAGGCTGTCGATCAGATAAAAGCCGGTAATCGGTGTGAATGTATATTCAAAGACGATATCGATGCGCCCCGGGAAGGCCACCCAGCGCAGTTGCGCATAGAATACGACGAGCGAGATCAGGGCCAGCCAGAAGATCGGCACGGAATAGCCGACAAGCCCGACGACACGCACAATCTGGTCGGCAAGGCTGCCGCGCCGAACGGCCGCAAGCACGCCAAGCGGAATGCCGATCAGGGCGCCAATAATGGTGCCGAGGGTCGCAAGCTCGATCGTTGCCGGAAAGACGCGGCGGATATCGGTCATCACCGGATTGGTGGTCAGCACCGAATTGCCGAAATCACCGGAAAGGACACCTTTGATATAGATGAAGAATTGCTGATAGAGCGGCAGATTGAAGCCGAGCTCTTCACGCACGCGCTCCACGACATGCGTCGGCGCGCGGTCGCCAAGGATCGCAAGAACCGGATCGATCGGCACGACACGGCCGATGAAAAAGGTAACGGCCAGAAGTCCAAGATAGGTCGTCACGGCAGCGGTCAGGAAACGTCCGATTGCTTTCGCGAGGGGAACGGCACGACCCTTGGCGGGCCGCGCCTCCATTTTTGGTTCGATAATGCTCAACGAACGAATCCTGCCGGATTATTCCTTGGCGATTGGGCCAACGAAGTTCGTATCGAAGCTCGGTCCGAGTTTGAAGTCCTTCAGGTTCTTCCGATAGCCGGCGACTTCGATCTGCTGGAAGATGAAGATGAAGGGGCTGTTCTCCAGGTACTTCTTCTGGATATCCTGGTACATCGCGGCGCGCTTGGCACCGTCGCGCTCAAGCAGTGCTGCCTTGGCCTGCTTGTCGAGTTCCGGCGTTTCGAAGGTATTGCGCCATGCGAGCGTCTTGTTCGTGCCCGCATCCGAATTGTCCGGGTTCGCCGTGAAGGTATCGGCATTCGAGTTCGGGTCGAAATAGTCGGAACCCCATTGGCCGATATACATGTCGTGCGTGCGGGCGCGGTATTTCGTCAGCGTCTGCTTGCCGTCGCCTGGAATAATCTCGAGTTTTACACCGGCTTGTGCCAGCGTCTGCTGCATGGATTCGGCAATGCCGGTGACAGGCTGAGTGTTCCGCACGTCCATCGTCACCGAAAAGCCATCCGCAAGACCGGCCTTTGCCAGCAGTTCCTTCGCCTTGGCGACGTCGAGCTTGAACGGATTTTCGTCAAGTGCACCGAGCTGGCCCTTCGGCAGGAATGTCTGGTGGATTTCGCCGATGCCCTTGATGAGCGTCGAGCTGATCGCATCGTAATCGACGAGATACTTGAAGGCCTGCTGCACCTCCGGCTTCTTCAGGTTCTCGTTCTTGAGGTTGAGGCTGACATAATAGATCGTGCTTTTCGGTGCGCTTGTCGCCGCAAGATCGGCGTTCTTCGAAACAGCGTCGAGATCGCCCGGCTCGAGATTGCGCGCGATGTCGATGTCGCCTGCCTCCAGCGCCAGGCGTTGCGCGGCACTTTCCTTCATGTTGCGGTAGATGACGCGGTTCAGCTTCGGCTTGTCACCGTAGTAATTGTCGTTGCGCTCCAGCACGACGACTTCATTGGCCCGCCATTCACGAAGCTTGTAGGCGCCGGAGCCGGCATAGCCCGTCTTCAGCCATTCATTGCCGAAGTCGTTGTCATACTTGTATTCCGCGCTCGGCGTCATCGGCTTGATGTGATCCATCACCAGCTTCTTGTCGACCACGGAGGCAACCGTCGCCGTTAGGCAGTTCAGTACGAAGCTCGGCGCATAGGCCTTGTCGACTGTGAAGACGAACGTGTTTTGGTCTGCAGCCTTGGCCTTTTCAGTCACATTGTCTCCGGTCAGGCCGAACTGTGTCAGGATGAATGCCGGGCTCTTGTCGAGTTTGACGGCGCGCTCGAAGGACCAGGCAACATCTTCAGCGGTGACCGGATTGCCGGAGGCGAACTTCAGACCGGGCTTCAGCTTGAACGTATAGGTGAGGCCGTCATCGGAGACGCTCCAGCTCTCGGCAAGATCACCCTTGACCTTCGTCGTGTCGTTGAGGTCGAGGCGGACCAGCAGGCTATAGGAGTTCGTTGTCATTTCCGCCGTTGAAAGCTCGAAGGCCTCGCCTGGGTCCATCGTAATGATGTCATCGATGGCGAAACCTTCGACGAGCGTATCCTTCGGCGTCTCGGCAAAAGCGGCAGGTGCCGTCAGCATGAGCAGCGAAAGCGCGGCGCCTGCAGAAAGGGCACGAAAGTTGCGGCTGAGTTTAGTAATCATCATCGATTTGTTCCCCTGTTCTTGATTGATTACAAAGCAGTATTTTGGCTCAGGCGTTCTTCTCCCCCCACGCCGAAGCCAGGATGCGAAGCCAGTTCTCGCTGGCGAGTTTCCGTCGATCCTCCTCACCATATCCAACGTCCCGGAGAGCGGCAATCAACTTCTGGTTGCCAGCCGCGTCGCCTATTTCGTCCGGAATGGTCGCGCCGTCGAAATCGGATCCGAGCGCAACAGAGTCGATCCCGACGCGGTCAACGAGATAGTTGATATGGCGGATCATGTCCCTGATTGGTGTGTCGCCCTCCGAGCGGCCATCCGACCTCAACATCGCAGTCGCGTAATTGAGACCGATTAGCCCCTTGCTCTCCCTGATCGCATCAAGCTGCTTATCCGTCAGATTGCGCGCCACCGGCGTCAGCGCATGCACGTTCGAATGCGTAGCGACCAGTGGTTGATCTGTTGTCTTCGCGACGTCCCAGAAGCCCTTTTCCGTTATGTGGGACAGATCGAT
Organism: Rhizobium gallicum bv. gallicum R602sp; assembly: GCF_000816845.1. Lineage (NCBI taxonomy): Bacteria > Pseudomonadati > Pseudomonadota > Alphaproteobacteria > Hyphomicrobiales > Rhizobiaceae > Rhizobium > Rhizobium gallicum. Next base: position 4,044,008 of record NZ_CP006877.1, read on the forward strand.
CATGATGCCCAGGCGATTGCATTCGCGCACCAGCTCAAAGCCGGCATGGGTCAGCCCCGGCGCAGTATCTGGCGACATCGGGAAGGCGAAGGGCACGCCGTGTCCGAAGACATTATGTCTGCTCCAGACAGGTCCCACAGAGCGCAAGCCCGCTGCATGGAATACCTCGAGCGCGGAAAGGTCGGGCCCGATCGCCTCGCAGCCTTCCATATGCATGACCGCGGCAAAAACACCGCTTGCCATGGCGTGGCGGATGTCCTTCACCGTCCGGCAGAGTCGCCAGGCGCCCGCCTTGTCGAGACGCAGTGCAATCGCCGCCATCTCGGTCGCGACGCCAAGTGACGGCAGTCGGTCGAGAGGCGCGGCCAGCGGCGTTTCGTAATGTCCGTTTTGATCGGGATCGGCGAAGACGAGATCGCCTGAGGGCACGTAGATGGCGCAAAGGCCGCCGGCGAGACCACCCTGCCGGGCGCGTGGTCCATCGATGTGGCCAGATGTCGTCCCGTTCAGAAATTCGGCAACCGGGTCGTTGCCATCCCTTTCATGTGTCCAAAGCCTTAGGAGAACGTCATTATGGCCATCAAATACAAGCTGCATCTGTTTTCCTGCTCTGCCCTGCCGAGCAAATGACAAGCGTGCAGAATAGAAAAGCTGGCAGAATTGGCCAGCCCCCTTCTCAGAAATTTATAGCGAATGGGTAAACGCGCCTAGGCTTGAAATGAAAACGGGGCCCGAAGGCCCCATTCCCGATCAGTGCTTTGTCCGCTTCTTCTGTCGGTAGACGTCAACGATGACGGCCGCCACGATGATCACGCCTTTGACGATCTCCTGGTAATAGGCGTCCACCCGCAGGAAGGTGAAGCCCGACGTCATCACGCCGAGAATGACCGTGCCGATCACCGTACCGGTGATGCGGCCGACGCCGCCCGTCAGCGACGTGCCCCCGATAACGGCAGCGGCGATCGCATCGAGTTCGTACATCACGCCCATGCCGGCCTGTGCCGTTTGAGCCCGAGCCGCCGTGACGACGCCGGCAAGACCTGCCAGAAGGCCGGCGATCGCATAGACCTTGATCAGGTGTGCTTCGACATTGATCCCGGAAACACGCGCCGCCTGCACATTCGCACCGATTGCATAAGTGAACTTGCCGTAGCGCGTATAGCGAAGGGCGATGTGGAAGATCAGCGCAACGACAAGGAAAACGACGACCGGCCAGATGCCCGTGCCGATGAAATTGAACTGATCCGTAAGCCCTGATACCGGCTGGCCTTTCGTGTACCATTTGGAAAGACCGCGCGCCGAGACCATCATCCCGAGCGTAGCGATGAAGGGCGGAATCTTTGTCTTGGCGATCAACTGTCCGTTGATGTAGCCGGCCAAGAGGCCGATCAGCAGGCCGACGCCGATAGGCACGAAAAACGGCATGTCGGTCAGGCCTGGATAAAGCGCCCGCGGCCATGTCGATGCTTGGGCGAAACTCGCCGCGATCATAGCCGTCATGCCGACGACGGAGCCGGAGGACAGGTCGATCCCGCCGGTGATGATCACCTGTGTAACACCAACCGAAATAATGCCGATCACCGACACCTGCAGGATCATGATCGTCAGGCGTTGCGGATTCATCAAGAAACTCTGGCCGACGAAAATCCAGCCGAGAATTTCGTAAACAAGCGCAATACCGATCAGCACCAGGAAGATGGTGAGCTCCGGCGGCACGCGGTGCCGCCTCGGCCGTGTTGCGAGCGGGGCCTGGCTTTCGGCTGCCTCAGTATTCATGTTAACCTCCCTCCGGCGATTGATTGGGCCGCAATCACTGCGCGGCGAGCTCCATCACCTTGACTTGCGTTGCTTCGTCGCGATTGAGAAAACCAGTCACGCGTCCTTCATGCATGACCATGATGCGGTCACTCATGCCGAGCACTTCCGGCATCTCCGACGAGATCATGATGACCGCGACGCCGTTTCGGGCCATCTCCGTCACGAGTTTGTGGATTTCCGCCTTGGCGCCGACATCGATACCGCGCGTCGGCTCATCGAGAATGAGGATGCGCGGGTTGGTCAGCAGCCAGCGCCCAATCAGCACCTTTTGCTGGTTGCCTCCCGACAGGTTCTCGACGCGTTCATCGAGGTTCGGCGTCTTGACGCGCAGCCTGCGCGCCATGTCCTCGCATGTCGCTTCTATCGCGCCTTCCTGCACGAAGCCGCCCTTGACGAATTTGTCCTGCAGGACGGCAATCTGCATGTTCTCGAGCACGTTGAGGATCAGCAGGCAGCCCGTATCTTTCCGGTCCTCCGTGAGGAACGCCATGTGATTCCTGATCGCCACCGTCGGCGAGCTGATATCGACCTTCTTGCCGAAAAGCTCGATCGTGCCGGAGCTTGCCGGCGTTACGCCGAACAGCGTCTCGGCAACGTTCGAACGGCCAGAGCCCACGAGGCCTGCAACACCGAGGATTTCGCCCGCGCGTACGTCGAAGGAAACCTCATGGAAGACATTGTCGAGACTGAGATTCTTGGCCGACAGCACCACGTCGCCGATCGGAACTACTTCCTTCGGGAACATCTGCGTGATCTCGCGGCCGACCATCATCCGGATGATGTCGTTGCGCGTCACATCGGTCGATGCATGCGTGCCGATATATTTGCCGTCACGAAACACCGAAAACTCATCGGCAATCTCGAACAGCTCGTTCATCTTGTGGGTGATGTAGACGATCCCGATACCCTGCACCTTCAGACCGCGGATGATCTCAAAGAGATGCGCCACTTCGCGCTCGGTAAGCGCCGAAGTCGGTTCGTCCATGATGAGCACGTCGGAATTATAGGAAACCGCCTTGGCGATCTCGACCATCTGACGGCTTGCGACCGAGAGGTGCCGAACCTCGATGTCAGGATCGATGGTTATGTTGAGCCTATGGAAAAGCTCTTCGGTCATCCGGTACATTTCCCCATGGTCGACGAAGCCGAACCGGTTCTTGGGCTCGCGGCGGATCCAGATGTTTTCAGCAACTGTCATGAAAGGCATCAGGTTCAGTTCCTGATGGATCATGGCGATGCCGTTTTCCAGCGCATCGAGCGGCGATTTGAGGCGGATCTCCATGCCCTTCAGGTGCACGTCGCCCTTGTCCGGCGTATAGATGCCGGCCAATATCTTCATCAATGTCGACTTGCCGGCGCCGTTCTCCCCCATCAGCGCATGCACGGAGCCGCGCTTCAGCCGGAACTGCACATCATCGAGTGCGACAACACCGGGAAATTCCTTGCGGATGCCTTCGGCACTCAGGAGATATTCCGCGTTCGGAATCGCTCCGCTTGCACGAACAGCGGCCATAGTGGAAGGGCTGACAGCCATCTCATCTCCTCTCCGGATATCCGACGACGGACGAAGCGGATGCGAGCCGGCTTGGCCCGCATCCGCAATTTCTTCGCCTCAGTTCTTGGCAACGAAGTCCTTGACGTTTTCCGGCGTGACGAGCTGGAAGGGAATATAGACCTTCTTCTCGACCTTTTCGCCCTTGGCGAGCTTCAGAGCCGCATCAAGCGAGCCCTTGCCCTGACCTGCAGCGTCCTGGAACACCGTCACGTCGAGGTCGCCGGCCTGCATGGCGGCGAGCGCATCCTGTGTGGCATCGACGCCGCCGATGACGATCTTGCTAAGATCCTTGCCGGCAGCCTTGAGCGCCTGAATCGCACCGATTGCCATTTCGTCGTTGTTCGAGATGACGGCATCGAATTCTATGCCGCTGGAGAGCCAGTTGGTCATCAGATCCGAACCCTGGGTGCGGGACCAGTTGGCCGTCTGCTCTTCGACGATCTCGATGCCTTTGCATTCGTCGGTCGCGACGACGTCATGGACGTCCTTGGTACGCATGCGGGCAGCCTGGTTGGAAAGCTCGCCCATCATGACGACAGCCTTGCCCTTGCCACCGAGAAGGCGGCAGACTTCCTTCGTTTCCAGCGTGCCGGACTCCTGTTCATTGGAAGCGACGAAGGCCTGCTTGTCCGGAAGCGTATCGACATTCACCGGCTCGCGGTTCACGTAGACGAGCGGAATTCCGGCATCGGCAGCGATTTTCGACATGGCGGTGGTGGCATCGGTATCGACCGGATTAACGATGATGGCGTCGACCTTGGATGCGATGAAATTCTGGATCTGGCTCTGCTGCTTGGCGACGTCGTTCTGGGCGTCTTCAACCTGCAGCGTTACGCCATCCAGCGTCTTGGCGTAATCCTGCATGCCGTTGCGCAGAACGGTCAGGAAGTTGTCATCGAAAAGCGCCATGGAAACGCCGACGGTTTCCGCGTGAGCCGCCGTCGACATGACGAGCGCCATCGCAGTGCCCAGGATAAACTTTCTCATTTTATTTCCTCCACAAAGCGGTGTCCGGCTGCACCCTCCTCACGCCGGAACTTTGGGCGCTGCCCAAAAGTCGTATTACGTCACGCTGCCACTCCCGTTCCGCAGTTTCCGTCAAAACGGAACAAACAAACCGTAAAATTTGTTTCGCGGAATATTCATTCCATTTTCCACAGGCGGCGTCAACTCTTTTTAAGGAAGTGAAGACCGAAAGCCGCACTGGAAATATGAAGCTATGGGCGCGCAGGCCGATGAAATCGTTACAGCGCGCGCCTAAATGTGCGGACGCAACGATAAAAACCGCTGCCCGACGAAAAATCCCCAAGGAGAAGCCATGTCCACTTCCATGTACCGCCTGACCGTTCCGATGTTTCAGCGCGGGCTTACGACACTCAAAAACTACCTCGAAAAGGCCGAGGCTTACGCAAAGGAAAAAGGGATTGATCCGAATGAACTGGTCGCTGCCAGGCTTGCGCCCGATATGCTGCCGCTATCGGGCCAATATCAACGCGCGAGTGACAGCGCCAAGCTTGCAGTCGCCCGCCTGACCGCGACCGAAGCGCCGAAATTCGAGGACAGCGAAACGACGATCGCCGAACTGCGCGAGCGCATCGGAAAGACCGAAGCCTATCTCGCGACGATTGCGCCGCAAGCGCTCGAAGGCACAGAAACGAATGAAGTGACGATCGCGCCCGGCGGCAACAAGATGACCTTCCGCGGCGACGAATATGTCGCGACCTTCGCACTGCCGAACTTTTATTTTCACGTCGCGACGGCACACGCGATCCTGCGCAATCAGGGCGTGCCGGTCGGCAAGATTGATTATCTTGGCCGCTTCTCCTGACTAATCAGGGCCGGCGCGTGACCGGCCCTTCTTTCGTCAGTTCCGTATAGGCGAGCGTCTGGTCGAGATGCCGCGCTCGCAGCGATAACAGCCTCTCGGCGAACTCCAGGCGCGTCGCCGCGTAGGCTGGATCGGGAGCGAGATTGTTGAGCTCCATCGGGTCGGCCTTCAGATCGAAGAGCAGCGGCGGCAGGGCGGCAAAATGCACATATTTGAACCACTCGTCCCGGATGACCGCGAGATTGCACTGGTTCGATTTCAGGCCGAAGTGGCGCTCCGCTTCGCCATTGGCAATGTCGCGGAAATCAAATTCCCAGAATGCCGCCTCCCGCCAGTCGATCGCATCTTTATGATCGATGAACGAGCGCAATGAGCGGCCGTCGACATGGTTGGCCGTCTCGACGCCCAAGCTGTCGCAAAGCGTTGGAAAGATATCGGCCGCACTCGTGAAGCGCTGGACCACATGACCTCTCGCCGCCGCTCTCGGGTCGCGGATGACCAGGGGAATGTGATAGCTGCCATCAAAAAAGCCGCCTTTTCCAAGCGTCCAGTGATCGCCCATCATCTCGGCATGGTCGGAGGTGAAGATGACGATCGTATCCTCCCACACGCCGGCATCCTTCAGCGCCTGCCAGATCCGGCCGAGCTGCGCATCCACCTCGGCAATCATCCCGTAATAGATCGCCCGGATCGCCGAGAAATCCCGGGCTCCCCAGTCGCTGACCGAACCCTCGGCGCCATATATGAAGCTGCCCTTGTCATTCTTCGGCATCGAATAGCCAAGATAAGGATGCAGCGCCTCTTCGATCTCACGGCTTTTCCCTCGAGAAAACTCCGGTCCGTCGTCCGGTTTGAACATCCTGCCGAAGGGCTCAGGCACCGAAAATGGCGGATGTGGCCGCAGGAAGGAAACGTGGGCAAACCACGAGGCATCCTGTTCGCCGAGCCAGCGAATGAATTCGCCGGCAAGAAACGCAGTCTGCGTTTCTTGCCTGGAGTAAGCGGTCGGTTCCGACGAAATTTCGCCGCGGGCGGCACCGGGCGGAACATGGAAGTCCCGGCTGACTGCATCGCGATGCCCGCGTGAGCGCAACCACGAAAGCCACTGCTTCTCATGCTCGGGCAGGAGCTGGCGCGCGGTAAATCCTGGCAGCAGACCTTCGTAGGTCTCAAGGTGCGGGTCGTTCCGATCAAGTTCGCGCGGGTCAGGCGCAGTATCCGTATAGCCGAACAAGGCCGGGTCATAGCCGGCACGCCTTGCCGCCAGCGCCAGATTGTCGAAGCGGCGGTCGAGCGGCGAGCCGTTCCGGCAAACCCGGTGGTTCATCTGGTAAAGGCCGGTATAAAGCGTCGCCCGCGCCGGAGAACAGGGTGCCGCGCCGGCGAAGTGATTGCGAAAAAGCACACCCTCCCTCGCCAGCGCGTCGACATTCGGCGTCCTGACACAGGCGTGGCCGGCGACCGAAAGGCAATCACCGCGCCATTGATCCGCGGTGATGAGTAGGACGTTCGGCCGCGTCATGAAAGCCGCCTCAGTGATTGGATCTGGAATGCCAGTTCCAGGCCGACTGGATGATCTGCGAAAGATCATATTGCGGTGCCCAGCCAAGCACATCGCGAGCCTTGTCGTTATTGGCAACCAGCGTGTGCGAATCGCCCTCCCGGCGCCCGATATATTCGACGGGGAAAGGGCGCTTTGACACATCTTCGATCGCCCCGAGCAGTTCCTTCACGGTCGTGCCCGTCCCCGTACCGAGGTTTAGCGCAACGGAATCGCCGCCCTTCAACAGATATTCGACGGCGCGCACATGCGCATCCGCCAGATCGAGCACGTGGATATAGTCCCGCACGCAGGTGCCATCGCGTGTATCGTAGTCGCTGCCGAAGACCTTGAAACCCTGCCGGCGCCCGAGTGCCGCATCGATCGCAAGCGGAATGGCATGGGTTTCGGGCTGATGCCACTCGCCTATCCGTCCTTCGAAATCCGCGCCCGCCGCATTGAAATACCGCAGGATTACGGATCGGAGACCCTTGTACTGGTCGTAATCGGCGAGCGCCTGCTCGACGATATACTTCGTCCGCCCGTAGGGATTGATCGGCACCTGCCGGTGCGTCTCGTCAAGCGGCACGCTCTGCGGCAGCCCGTATGTCGCGCAGGTGGATGAGAAGACGAAAGCCTTGATGCCTGCGGCCTGCGCGGCCGAAAGCAGAGTCAGCGTCCCGATGACATTGTTCTCGTAGAAGGAAACAGGATCCTTCACCGATTCGCCGACTTCGATCAGCGCTGCAAAATGCAAGATCGCCGACGGCTTGTGCTTGGCCAGCACCTCCTCGAGCCGGGAACGATCACGAATATCGCCCTCCTCGGCGGGTCCCCACCTGACAAACTCGCGATGACCATTCGAGAAATTGTCGAAGACGACGGGTTTGTAACCCTTGTTCGCCAGATCGAGGCACGTATGAGAGCCGATATAGCCGGCTCCGCCGACCACGAGAACAGTTTCACCTGCCATTTTTCACCTTTGTTGCCGCATCGGATATGAGAAGACTTAGAGGAGATCGACGGCAAGAAAAAGAAGGAATCCGCAAAACGTGCTGCAGCGCACCATGGCGATGTCCGCAAAAGCTCTGCGGCACCGGACAAACGGCGCCGGAAAAATTCTGGTCGGGCAGCGCTACACACTCTCATCGCCGAGGAAGCAAAAGCGGGAGGCGCTGTCAGTTTTCGCCGCTTGCTCGTTCGAGTTCCGTCAGACGCTCCTTACACGCGGTCTCGACGAGCCGGTAATGTGTTCCCTCCGCTCAAGTAGCCAGCCTAACGCGTCCTCGGTGATATCGAAGTGCTTCAAATAGCGTGCTTTCACATAGGCTTCGTTGAGGATGTTGTACCAGGCGCTATGGCGGTGCTGGTCGCGCGGCCATGCCTCGACGAGCCGACGGTCCTGATCTTCGGCCAGCCCCCGCAGGAATTTTAGATTGTGCGATGGTGGGCTGTAATTGGTTAGGATGAGAAGCAGGCAAGAGTAGGCAGTTTCAACGGCCTGGTGGCGCAAAACGCCGCCTACTATCGCGGATCAGCCAGAATCCTCACCTTCTTTTCCGGTTCACGCCACAGCTCACAGCGGTGCCCCTGGACGGCCTACACTGTGCCTCATATGCGCGATGATTGGCGAGCCAGGACCTATTCGCGGCTAGTGCCTTTAATTACCTCGATCGCCTCCAGTTCGGTGAGCATCGAGATCCGGCGAAGAGTATTTAAAATGTGTGAAAAAAAGACGCATGTTCATATACAATCAACTGCCCGGGCATTGCGGGCGCCAGTGATGATGGCGCGCTCGTTCCGATCGATCGTCTGCATCCCTTTCTTCTGAGTGACGGATATCGGTTGTCGCACCGTCGTTCGGCTCCGCGTCACACGCATGACTTCCCGATCAGGAAGTTTCTCGCGGTCTGAGGCGCAGGCTTCCCTATCGGTAAGTTTTTGGGGATTTTCGAGTTTTCTTCCTGTATGGTAAGCCGAACTCTGTTCAGGAGAATTGTCATGATCCGTTCTGCCTCGGAATTCGGAGCGTTGGTCCGGGAACGCAGGAAAACGCTCGGATGGACCCAAATTCAGCTTGCGGAACGATGCGGCACCGGTGAACGCTTCATCGTCGACCTGGAGAACGGCAAGCCGAGTTGCCATCTCGAAAAGGCTTTGATCGCGGCCCGGACGGTCGGTCTGGATCTCGGCGACCTGAAGTCAATGACGCCCTCTGCTGCTTCAAGCCCGGATGACGATCTCGGATATCTCCCACGCTTCTCCTGATCAGGTGCCGCCTTGACCACCATCTACTACGAGAACTGGCCCGTCGCGTATCTCACCGATGATGATGGCCTCTCGCTTGCATATGATGCCGAGTGGGAAAAACGGCAGTCCGCCTTTCCGCTATCGCTCACCATGCCGTTGCGCGAAGGCAGTCACGGACCTGAAAAGGTCATGCCATGGCTCGCCAATCTTCTGCCGGAGGCACACCTTTCCGAGATCGGTCAGCAACTGAAGGTCTCGCCGCAGGATGTCCTCGGCCTGCTCATGCGCGTTGGGCGTGATACCGCAGGTGCGTTCTCGATCGGGGAGCCCCGTCGAGACGGAAACAATTTCCGAGTCGTCGATGATGCGGAAGCGCTCGAGCGCATCATCAATGAACTGCCGGAACGGCCGTTCCTGATCGGCGAGAGAGGCGTCTCGATGTCCCTTGCTGGCGTGCAGGACAAGCTGCCCGTCTTCATCAACGCGGACGGCAGGATCGCCATTCCGCTGGACGGTACCCCATCGACCCATATCCTGAAACCCGACATCAGGCGTCTTGCGGGTAGTGTCACGAACGAAGCCTTCTGCATGACCCTCGCCAGGCTTTGCGGTCTCGAGGCCGCAGAGGTGACGACCGGTCGGGCAGGAGAGCGGGATTATCTCCTTGTCAGACGCTATGACCGGATCGCAGATGTGCAAGGCATCGTTCGCCGGATACACCAAGAAGACTTCTGCCAGCTGCTGGGGCTCTTCCCTGCGGAGAAATACGAGCAGACCGGTCTCGGACGGCGCATTGGCGCATCCCTCCCGCAGATGTTCGAGGCGCTCGCGCGCCTTGTCTCGCCGGCAGAACGCCTTCGACTGCTCGACGCGGTGATCTTCAACGTCCTGATCTGCAATTCGGATTCGCATGCCAAGAACTATTCGGTGCTCATCGGCGCATCCGGTACCGCGAGACTTGCGCCCCTCTACGATCTGATGTGTGCGGCACCCTACCGTCAGATCGACCAGTCCCTGCCGCAGAGACTGGGGACCAGGCGGAATGCGGATGAGCTTCATGGAAAGGACTGGCGTCAGTTCGCCTCCGATACAGGCCTCAGTCCCGCTATGGTCACGCGACGCGTGGAGGAGCTCGCCGGGCTAGTCGCGTCCAGGGCGAATGAGGCGCTGACGCAGGTGCTTTCCTATCCGGTTTCGGACAGGGAATCCGGGTCCAGCCTTGCCTTCCTTGTCAAGAAACGATGCGGACGGATCGAACGCCAGATTCGCGGCTGAACAGACGGCGGCACAAGAAATACAATATTGATGTGCCGAAAATCGCTCGGCAAAAAATTTTCAGAAATTCCACCGGGCAACGCTCCGCATGACCCCGTGTTTATTCCTTGCACGGCCCTGGCCAAAAGCATGTGTAATTGGGCGCTCGCTCCCACAAGGGTAAGCTCCCACTACAATCCCGGCTTTGCCGCGATGAAGGGAAACGACGATGTTTTATGCTGCTTTGGACGTTCTCGTTGCGATCAGTGGCGATTTGCATTGTGGACCGGAACGGGAAGGTTCGGCTTGAGCGGTCCCATCCGACGTGCCTCGTTCGGTGCCTGCGCGAGTTTGGCGAACTGATCCACCAGGGCTGGAAGCCGGCACGCTCACTCAACATCTGACCTGTGGTTTGATGGAGGCCGGTTTTTGATGTTGTTTGCATGGAGGCTCGCCAGGTCAATGCCGCTCATTTCGCCATGCGCAATAAGACTGACTAAAACGATGCTCGTGGCATCGCCCAACTGCTGTTGTCGCCCTGAATGCTACCGGCGTATATGGTTCTTAACGACGGAAATCTTGGAAAAATGGATGGCACCGAAAACGACGCTGAACGCCAAAAACCTGGAAGTGCTGGGCGCCGAGAGGCTCGCCGAGTTGCTGATCGAGATCAGCACGGGCAGCGCCGCGACCAAACGCCGGCTGCGGATCGAGCTCGCCGGAACGCAGAGCAGCGCTGAAGTTGCAAGGGAAGTAACAAAGCGGCTTTCATCGATCGAGCGCTCCCGCTCCATGATCAACTGGCGCCGGGTGAAGGCCTTGAAGAGCGATCTGGAGACGCAGCGGCACGTGATCGTTGATACGATCGCCCGCAGCGATCCGGACGAGGCCCTGGAGGTGATGTGGCGCTTCATGAGCCTAGCGCGTTCGATTTTCGAGCGATGCGACGATGGCAACGGCACGATCATGAATATGTTTCATCAGGCCTGCATTGATCTGGGCACGATAGCGAGCGCGGCAAGACCGGACCCGCGCCTGCTCGGCGAACAAACCTTCCGCGCGCTGCAGGACAATGGCTACGGACAGTATGATCGCCTGATCGAGAACCTGTCGCCGGCGCTGGGTACGGAAGGCCTCGACCGGCTGAAGTCGTTGTTCGACGATTGGGCAAAAGCGCCGGTCGATGCGCCGACTGAGGCAGGCCTTGTCGTGATCGGTTGGGCAAACAGTGGCCTGGTTTGCGAAGACGAAATCAACCTCCGCCATCGCGACAGAACCATCAGGTCAGCATTGGAGCAGATCGCCGACGCCCAGGGCGACGTTGATTCATTCATCGCGCAGCAGAGCGAGCAGGCGAGATCCGTGCCGGTGATTGCAGCAGAAATCGCCCAGCGTCTGCTGAAGGCGGGCCGGGCCGGAGAGGCATGGGATGCCATCAATCGCGTTGAGATGAAAGGCCGACAACCCCCCTTCGAGTGGGAAAAGGCCCACCTCGATGTGCTTGAAGCTCTGAAGCGGAGGGACGAAGCGCAGGCATTTCGTTGGCAGTGCTTTGAACAATCGCTGAACGAGCGGCACCTGCGAGCTTTTCTGAAGCGCCTACCCGATTTCGAGGATCTCGAAGCAGAGGAAAACGCCTTCGATTGTGTGAGCCGCTTCTCGGACGTCCATCAGGCGCTCGCCTTCCTGCTGTCATGGCCGGCGCTCGACAAGGCAGCGACGCTCGTTCGCGCGCGTGCAGCCGAACTTGATGGCGATCACTACGAGCTGTTGACACCGGCGTCCGAGCATCTGCAGGAGAAGTATCCGTTGGCAGCGACCATCGTCCTGCGGGCTATGATCGACTTTACGCTCGATCGAGCGAAATCCAGTCGCTATCGCTTTGCCGCGCGACATCTCGTTGAATGTGAACGACTGTCGACGAAGATTGGCGACTTCGACACTTTTACGTCACATCCCGCCTATGTTGCAGATCTGAAGGTTAAGCACGCGAAGAAGACCGGATTCTGGACGGCCGCAGGACAGTGACGAAGGATCGTCTGCATCGGCACCGGCCAGGCGCCCTCTTAGTCTTCTGGTTGTCGCCAGGTGATCTCCAGCCGATGTTGAAGATCACGCGTAGGACACCCCCCGGGATTGAGCCAAGGACTATCCGGCGCATCAAAGCTTTTTGGCGAAAGCCTGGGCTCCATTTAGCGCGCCGATAAAGGCGGCAGAAACCCTGAAACGAAAGTCAGAAAATCCAAATCTCCCAGATTCCAATGCGTATGGAATAAGGAAGCGTGCGACTTATTGTCGAGCCGCTAGCCTTTGTAGAACCCGAGATGGCTGCCTCGCATAAAGAGTGATGGTATTCAGAGCCGCCAAAGAGAAGGATCGCTTTCTCGGCAAAATCCCAGGTAACGAAACACGCTAGAATAAAAGCAGCGGCGACGTATATCATTACATTCTTACATTCGAAGACACTTAAAGAAGCGTTAAGCACGGCCTCGGCCCGCTCGTCGGGCATGAGGCGTCGCTGAACATACATGTGCAGGGAAAAGGAGAATAGAAATGCGAATGATGCTCAAGGTTTCGCTTCCCGTTGACAAGGGAAACGCAGCAATCAAAGATGGCAGCCTCGTCACCAAGATTCAATCCATCCTTGCTGATCTCAAACCCGAAGCGGCCTACTTCACTGAATTCGATGGAAAAAGAACGGGCCTGATTTTCTTCGACATGACGGACACGTCGGAGATTCCGGCCGTTGCCGAGCCATGGTTCCTTGCGTTTGATGCCAGTGTTGAGATCAAGGCGGTCATGAACCGCGATGACCTGGCGAAGTCCCGGCCCGGGATTGAGAGGGCAGTCGAGAGCTTCGGCTGAATCGCATCACAGCGGCTGCATAGAGGCTCGCTAAAACGGGAGCGCGGTCGGCGTGCCCGTGTGAGGGTCGTGATCGCGCCTCTGCAGTATCGCATTCAGAGCCCAGGGAAATATGATTATCTAACTGGAATTCAAAGAAATCTGGCGGAGAGGGGGGGATTCGAACCCCCGATGCCCTTGCAGGCATGCCGCATTTCGAGTGCGGTGCATTCAACCACTCTGCCACCTCTCCGCGGTGCTGGTTGGCGCTTGTTTCGCGCGGGCTGTCTCATAGCGATCAAAAGGCAGGCTGGCAAGACGAAATTGTAAAGCTTTTCATCCTTTTGCCTTGACAGCTTTTTGACACTCGCGTATCTCGCTCACGCAATAGGCATGGAGAAGTCCGTGCCTTGCCAGCCTCGCGTCCGCGCGGGGTTTCACCGGCAGACAGAGTTCCGGGCGAACGCCCTGAAATCCCTGCTTAACTTCGACTGATAAGAAGACAGCCACCCGCGGTTTGCGGGGAGAGCTGGATCGAACATGAAAGGATAAAAAATGTTCGCAGTCATCAAGACCGGCGGTAAGCAGTACCGTGTGGCAGCCAACGACGTGCTGACCATCGAGAAGCTTGAAGCCACCGCTGGCGACTCCATCGAATTTACCGAAGTCCTCGTAATCGGCGAAGGCGCCGACGCTGCGATTGGTGCTCCCTTCGTCAAGGGCGCTTCCGTCAAGGCCGAAGTGGTCGAGCACAACCGCGGCAAGAAGGTCATCGCCTTCAAGAAGCGCCGCCGTCAGAACTCGAAGCGTTCGCGCGGCCATCGCCAGCATCACACGGTCGTCCGCATCACGGACATCGTGGCTGCCAAGTAAGATCACGGGACTAAAGGTTTAAAGGAGAACTCCAATGGCACACAAAAAAGCTGGCGGTTCGTCGCGTAACGGTCGTGATTCCGAATCTAAGCGCCTTGGCGTGAAGAAGTTCGGCGGCGAAGCCGTCATCGCAGGCAACATTATCGTGCGTCAGCGCGGTACGCAGTGGCATCCGGGCGCCAATGTCGGCCTCGGGAAGGACCACACCATTTTTGCGCTTACGGCAGGCAATGTGGACTACCGAACGAAGGCCAATGGTCGCGTGTACGTGTCTGTAATGCCGAAAGCGGAAGCAGCGGAATAAGCCGGTAGCGCTCAAAAACAGCCGGCGTCTCATCGACCCGGCTGGCCGTACCAGGTTCAGTCCAGAAAACAGGGGAGATGGGGCGCCATCTCCCCTTTTTCTTTGTCCATAAGGAGGACTGAACATGCAAGGCGAACTGATAAGGGTTGACCAATCAAGGTCACCCCAAGAACGGCTGAGGCCTGAGCGGTTAAGGACCGATTGCCCTGTCTTGTTATCGGAAAGGCTCGTCATGCGCGCGCCCCACGAGGAAGACATTGACGCCCTTTCCCATCTCGCCAACAACGCCAAAGTCGCCACAATGGTATCGCGTATGCCGCACCCATATACCGCCAATGATGCAGCCGACTTCGTGCGTCGGACGAAGAATGGCGAGATTGGTAAGTGCGTCTATGCCATCACCAAAGCTGAAAACGGCGCCTTCATGGGGTGCTGCGGAGTTGAGCCGCATGCAGACGGGCGTACCGTCGAAATCGGCTATTGGCTCGGTGAACCCTACTGGAACCAAGGCTATACGACCGAAGCATGCCACGCTCTGGTCGATATGGTCTTCCGCACGCGCGAAAACGTCGATCAGATCGACGCCCGTTGCCGGGTGATGAACATCGCATCGCGGCGGGTCATCCAGAAGTGCGGCTTCCAGTTCCAAGGCTCAGGCCTTGCCGCGTCTCTGGCGCTCGGCAGCAACGTGCCCGTGGAATGGTACCGGCTCGACCGGAAGACCTGGATGTCGCTCAGAAGTTGGGGGCACCTGTGATGAGCGCCGCCCTCTTGCAGCGACCCAAGGGCGAGCAAGTGACGCCCGGCCCCGTGCCGGTCGTCACCACGCCCCGGCTGACGCTCCGCCCGCACAGGCTGGCCGATGCGAATGCGATTGCGGAATCGCTGTCCGACTTCGCAATCACCCGCATGCTTGCCCGCGTGCCCGCGCCCTATGACAGGCAGGACGCGCTTGATTGGCTGGTTCCCGTGACGTCCGGCAGTCTGCCGGATTGGCACTTGGCGGTCACCGATGGCGACGACACGCATATCGGCGTCGTCTCGGTCGAACTCCGCCACGGCCGCTGGCACCTTGGCTACTGGCTCAACCGCTACTTTTGGCGGCGCGGCTATATGAGCGAGGCTGTCGCAGCCGTGCTGGAGCGCTTTTCCCGGCGGATGCCGGAAAGCGCTGTTCATTCGGGCGTGTTCGCGGACAATCCAGCCTCGCTGAGATTGCAGGAGAAGCTCGGTTTCCGGATGACGGGATGCGCGGAGATCTACAGCTTCGCCCGAAACACCATGGTATCGCACGTCGAAACCGTGCTTCAGCCCGGCGCCCTGCAGATCACGAAGGCTGCCTGATCAGACAAAGACACCGCAGCCCGCGCTGCGGTGTTTTCCTATCCGCCGATCTCGATCCAGACGGGGAAATGGTCGGAGCCCATCGAAGCTGTGTCCACATGAGCAGATTTCAAGCGGCCATGCAGGCCGCAACTGACAAAGCAGTAATCGAGATGCATTCGCCTGCCGTGATTTTCCGGGTCCATCCAGCTATAGCTTGCGGGCGCGTAGGCTTCGAGAGCGGCCAGCGCATCGACAGGTGTTCCGATGCGCGGCACGCGGCCGTAGTATCCGTCCCTCGTCCCGGCAAACGAGCAATATTCCGGCGATTCCGGCACCATGTTGAAATCACCCAAGATGACGTAGTCTTCCGGAAGCGGCAGATCCGCAATCTCGAATTCGCCGGCACCCGTCAGGCAACCGCCCTCGAACGGGAACGCATTGATGCGCTCGTTCAAATAGGCGAGCTGGCGGATACGCTCGTCGGGCGAAACGTGATCGAGATGAACGGAATAGACGCGAAACGCGCCTTCCGGCGTATCGATGACGGCCTCGCTCGCCCCACGCTGCAGATTGATTTTCGAAACTGTGCGGCTGCGGGGCAAAAGCAGGGTGCGCGCCGACAGGATCGGCCAACGCGAAAGGATCATGTTGCCGAACTGGAAGCGCGTGCCGCGCGGCGGAAAGCCTTCTTCACCGACGTCGACATGCAGATCGCAGGCCGGGCCATAGACCCAGAAATGGTTGGGAAAAAAGGCCGCGAGATCGGCCGCCATGTCAGAAAAATCGTTTCGCGCGAACCCTCTGGTCACCTCCTGAAGCGCGATGATATCCGCGCCATCGAGGCTGTCCGCAATACGGCCAAGATCATAAATCCCATCAAGACCGAAGCCGTACTGTATGTTATAGCTCGCAAACTTCACGATAATCTTTGACCTTAGCTTGAACCGCCTATATCGAAAGCGGCAGGATGGGGCGCGTAAAAAGCCACCGATGATGGAAGTAAAATGAAATTTCTCGACGAAGCAAAGGTCTATATCCGGTCGGGTGACGGCGGCGCAGGCAGCGTCTCGTTCCGGCGCGAGAAATTCATCGAGTTCGGCGGGCCGGACGGCGGCGACGGTGGGCGCGGCGGCGATGTCTGGGTTGAAGCCGTCAACGGGCTTAATACGCTGATCGACTTCCGCTACCAGCAGCATTTCAAGGCCAAGATCGGCATGCACGGCATGGGCAAAAACCGCACCGGCGCCAATGGCGACGACGTGACGCTCAAGGTCCCGGTCGGAACGCAGGTGCTAGAAGAAGACCAGGAAACGCTGATCTGCGACCTGACGGAAGAAGGACAGCGCTTCCGGCTTGCCGCCGGCGGCAACGGCGGTTTTGGGAATGCGCATTTCAAGTCCTCGGTCAATCAGGCACCGGATTGGGCAAATCCCGGCCTGCCTGGCGAGGAAAAGACGATCTGGCTGCATCTGAAGCTTATTGCGGACGCCGGCCTCGTCGGTCTGCCCAATGCAGGAAAGTCGACTTTCCTAGCGGCAGTCACCCGCGCGCGGCCGAAGATCGCCAATTATCCCTTTACCACGCTGCATCCGAATCTCGGCGTGGCAACCATCGACGGACAGGAATTCATTCTCGCCGACATCCCGGGGCTGATCGAAGGCGCGCACGAGGGCGTCGGCATCGGCGACCGGTTCCTCGGCCATGTCGAGCGTACTCGCGTGCTGCTGCATCTGGTCTCGGCGCAGGAGGAAAAGGTCGGCAAAGCCTATACGACGGTGAAGAACGAGCTTGAGGCCTATGGCAACGAACTGACCGACAAAGTAGAAATCGTTGCGCTATCACAAATCGACGTGCTCGACGACGCGACGCTGAAGAAGAAGACGAAGGAGCTCGCCAAGGCTTGCGGCAAGACGCCGTTCCAGATTTCGGCCGCAACGGGTAAGGGCATGACCGAGGTTCTGCGAGCCCTGCGCGACATCATTGTCGAAGCGAATGCGGGCGGCGAGAAGCCGGCCAAAGCGCCGAAGCTGCGGCATCGCGACATGATCGCTGCCGACGAGGACAGAACGGATGACGACGCGTAAGCCGCTCGATCGCTACCGCCGGATCGTCATCAAGATCGGCTCAGCGCTCCTTGTTGACCGCAAGACCGGGCTCAGAAGCGCGTGGCTGGATAAAATGTGCGCCGATATCGCCGCACTGAAGGCAAGAGGCGCGGATGTGCTCGTCGTCTCCTCGGGCGCTATCGCGCTCGGCCGTTCTGTGCTGGATCTGCCTTCTGGTGCGCTGAAGCTGGAGGAAAGCCAGGCGGCCGCAGCCGTCGGCCAGATTTCGCTCGCGCGTGCCTGGTCGGAAAGCCTTTCGCGCGATGAGATCGTGGCGGGCCAAATCCTGCTGACGCTCGGCGATACCGAAGAACGCCGCCGTTATTTGAATGCCCGCGCAACGATCAACCAGTTGCTGAAGATCGGCGCCATTCCGATCATCAATGAGAACGACACCGTCGCGACAAGCGAGATCCGGTATGGTGACAATGATCGCCTCGCGGCCCGTGTCGCAACGATGACGGGCGCCGACCTGCTGATCCTTTTATCCGATATCGATGGGCTTTATACGGCGCCGCCGCACCTCGATCCGGAGGCGGAATTCCTCGAGACGATCGCCGAGATTACTCCGGAGATCGAAGCCATGGCAGGCGGTGCCGCTTCCGAGCTTTCGCGCGGCGGCATGCGCACGAAGATCGACGCCGGCAAGATCGCGACGACGTCGGGCTGCGCAATGATCATCGCTTCCGGCAAAACGGATAGCCCGCTATCGGCGATTTCGAACGGCGCACGCTCCTCCTGGTTCGCACCCTCCGGCACCCCGGTGACCGCGCGCAAGACTTGGATCGCAGGTCAGTTGCAGCCAGCCGGAGAACTGCATGTCGACGACGGCGCCGTTGCGGCGCTGGGTGCGGGCAAAAGCCTGCTTCCCGCCGGCGTTCGCAAGGTGATCGGTCTTTTTAGCCGAGGGGACACCGTGGCAATCATCGGCCCTTCTGGGCGCGAGATTGCCCGCGGCCTCGTCAGCTACGACGCAGAAGACGCCCGCCAGATCGTTGGCCGCAAATCAACGGAGATCGAAGCGATCCTTGGTTATCCCGGCCGTACCGCCATGATCCATCGCGACGATATGGTGATGACGTCACAGGTAAATTCGAAATCGGAACGACAGAAGAAGGACACGGCCCATGCTTGAGACCGTTGTGCACAGCCCTGACATTGACGCGCTGATGAACGACATCGGCCGCAAGGCCAAGGCTGCGGCACGACCGTTAGGCTTTGCGTCCACCGAGGCCAAGAACAAGGCGCTGAATGCGATGGCCGACGCGATCCTCGCAAGCAAGGAACACATCCTTGCCGAAAACGCCAAGGATCTGAAGGATGTCGCTGGCACCGATATGCTTGCCTCCTTCATCGACCGCTTGACACTAAATGACCAGCGCATCACCGAAATGGCCGAAGGCATCCGCGCCATTGCTGCGCTAAGAGATCCAGTCGGCGAAGTGATTACCGCCTGGGATCGGCCGAACGAACTGAAGATCGAGCGGGTCCGCACACCTCTCGGCGTCATCGGCGTGATCTTCGAAAGCCGACCGAATGTGACGGCAGATGCCGGTGCGCTTTGCCTGAAGGCAGGCAATGCTGTGATCCTGCGATGCGGTTCGGATTCGCGCCGTTCATCGCAGGCGATCCATGCCTGCCTCGTTGAAGGGCTGAAGGCAGCCGATCTTCCGGAGCATGCCATACAGCTTGTTCCGATTTCGGACCGTGCCGCCGTCGGCGCCATGCTGCGGGGCTTGGAAGGTGCAATCGACGTCATCGTGCCGCGCGGTGGCAAGAGCCTCGTCGCCCGCGTGCAGAACGAAGCCCGCGTGCCGGTTTTTGCCCACCTCGAAGGTCTTTGCCACATCTATGTAGACAAGTCTGCCGATATCGAAATGGCAAAGCGGATCATCGTCAACGCCAAGATGCGCCGCACAGGCATCTGCGGGGCCGTGGAGACCCTGCTTGTCGACGGCGCTGCAATCGGCACGCATCTGACACCGCTTCTTAAAGTGCTGGCCGAGGCCGGCTGTGAAATCCGCGCATCCGCCACAGTGTTGAAAGTTGCCCCGGGATTGAAGCCGGCGACCGAGGAGGATTGGTCGACCGAGTATCTCGATGCAGTCATTTCCGTTGCCGTCGTGGACGGCATTTCCGGCGCGATCGCACATATTCAAAAGTATTCCTCGAACCATACGGAAGCCGTGATCGCGGAAGATCCGGCCGTCGTCGAGCGATTCTTCACCGAGATCGATTCGGCCATCCTGCTGCATAACGCTTCCACGCAATTTGCCGACGGCGGCGAGTTTGGCATGGGTGCGGAAATCGGCATTGCGACGGGCAAGATGCATGCCCGCGGTCCTGTTGGTGTCGAGCAGCTTACCTCCTTCAAATACCGCGTGCGCGGCACCGGACAAACGCGGCCCTGACGTGACGACAGACGAAATAGATCGTCGCTACCTTCGCATGCCGCACACCGAGCGAGGCATGGTCGTCGGTCTTTTCGGCGGATCCTTTAATCCACCGCACCAAGGGCATGCGCTGGTTGCGGAAATCGCCATACGGCGCCTCGGCCTCGACCAACTCTGGTGGATGGTGACGCCTGGCAATCCGCTGAAGAATCGCAACCATCTTGCGCCGCTTGCCGAGCGGATCGCACTCAGCGAAGCGATCACAACCGATCCGCATATCAAGGTGACTGCATTCGAACAGGCATTCGGCGTCAGTTACACGGCAAATACACTCGCCAGGGTAAAGGCGCGCAATCCGAACATCCATTTCATCTGGATCATGGGTGCCGACAGCCTGCAAACCTTCCATAGATGGCAAAAGTGGCAAGAGATCGCGCGCACCTTCCCGATCGCCGTCATCGATCGCCCCGGGGCGACGCTTTCCTATCTCTCGTCAAAAATGGCAAAGACCTTCGATTTCGCCCGTATCGACGAGGACGATGCCCGCGTGCTCTGGAAAAAATCCGCCCCTGCCTGGACCTTTATTCATGGCCCGCGCTCGGCATTGAGTTCGACCGCTATTCGCAAAGCGGCTGAATAGCGGCAATTTCAGGAAGTTTGACAAATGAAAAGCCCGACGGGGGAGGATCCGTCGGGCTTTATAAACTTGATCGACAGCTGGGAGGAGGAGTGCTGCCGACCCATATCTAACGGCTTTGGGAGGAGGAGATCGCCGTTTCGATAAGTATGTTTTATCATAAGTTCGGAAAACTGGAATACCGTATATTGCATTGCAGCAATGCGATGCGCGCAAGGCTCCTCGAATCCACATCTCACTGTTGCCGCTTTTTGCGGCATTGGAAAAATAGCTCTATCGCGTTCGCACAGTCTAATAGCATATCCACCTGAGCGGAATTCCAGTCCAAAAACGAGGGCGGAGCGGTCCTCAAGCCGGAGAGGGCGCAAAACCGACGAAGTTAGGACCAGACCAGATTCGCCAAGCTATGTCGCGTCGGGCCGTAGCGGCTGCCGACTGTTTCAGTAGCAAACGCGACCACGGCAGGGCAGCGTCTCGCCCGACGCGGACTTCGATGCCGGAGCAATTGGGTCTGGACTCGCGCCTCAGTAACTGATCGACCTCGAGTAACTGATTGACGCCGGCCACCTTGGCCCTCGTAGCTCGGGGCACGTATCCGGCGTTTTCCGCGTGACTACGACTTGCCGAACAGATTGATGACCTGGCGCATGAGCACTTGCGCTGGACAGCCCCATCTATTCCCCGAACCCGCAAAGCCAGCGTTTCGGTATACGGGTAAGATTTGTATTCTTTGGATACGTACAATTCGAATGAAATAAGCAATCAATCGTATATCTCTAACATCTAATACTTCGGCTTGAGTACTCGGAACTGGGGCATACTCATGCGTGAAGTTCTCAAACGGCATGTCGATCGATTTATTCGCGACGAGGTCGGCAACTTTGCAATCCTGACTGCGGTCGCAATCGTTCCCTTGCTGGGGGCGGCCTCCGTCGCGATCGACTTCGTTAATGCCAGTTTCGAGGCTGACAAATTGCAGGAGGCGCTGGACAGCGCCACGCTTGCGGCGGTGCGCCTTTACGGCGAGGGCTACAGCGAGGCGGAAGCCACTCAATTGGCGAACGAAATGTTCTTCGGCAATTATCAAGAGGCGGCTGCCGTCTCCCAGGGCGACGATGCAATCACCCCGGCAGCGGAACCTCCATCCCTGCATATCGTCTATTCCCTGGCGGGACAGCAGGTAACGGCGACGGCTGACTACGCAGTCAACTACCAGCCGGCATTTCTCACTCGATTATCATTCCCTATCTCCCGCCGCAGCAGCACCGCTTACCAAGCGGGCAACGAAGCCTGCATTCTGGCGCTCAGCCCGACGGCAGATCGCGCCTTCGAGGTTTCCGGTAGCTCGAAGGTCGACACGTCGAATTGTGCGATCACCGCGAACTCGCGCAGCAACGAAGCCATCTATGTCGGTGGATCAGGAAGCCTGAAGACGGAATGTCTTTATACGCCAGGCAAGATCTCCGCCTCGCCGTACAAAATCGATCTCGAATGCGACAAGCCGTACGAGGGAACGGCAGCGGCCCTCGACCCATTCAGACTCAAAACGGTGCCGAAAGCAGGTACGTTGGCCAAGAACAACGGCTCGGGCGAACTGGTGCCCGGGACGTACAAGGGTCTCCAGGTCAAGGGCGATGTGAAGCTGCAGCCCGGTGACTACATCATTGACGGGGGCAAGCTGAATTTCGGGAGCCAGTCGGTCATCACTGGCGAAGGGGTCACATTCTTCCTGCTCAACGGCGCTGAAATCGACATTCATGGCGGTTCGACCGTTAACGTCACTGCCCCGACATCGGGGCCATGGGCGGGTTTCGTCATCGTTGCCGACCGCAATAACACGTCCTCCGCAGTGATCAATGGCAACAGCAACTCGAACATCAGCGGCATCATCTACATGCCAGCAGCCGAAGAAATTCAGTATTCCGGCAATGGTACGACGTCTGGCGAGTGCGTCCGAATCATCGCCCAGAAAATCATCATGACCGGCAACAGCACTTTCAAGCTCGATTGCAAGTCGGAACTGGCGAACAACGAGATCAATAATCTCGGCGCCGTCCGGCTTGTCCAATGAGGGTGGAACACACGGCGACGGACGGCGGCCACATCTTTGGCGTCTTGCCTTCGCGGTAAAAGCCTGTCTAATTTTCCGCTCTGCCCGAACCCGGCAATCTCGATCACCTGCTATCGATGGCCGGTGGTGGTCTGGCCGATATCAAACAACCTCCAAGCCGATATTTTCTTCAAAACCTATCCCTAGCCAATTCTATCGATATCGATATATTCCTGTGAATATTTCGTCGGAGAATTGAAGATATGCATGATCGCCGGCAATGGATGAAACGTGTCGTCGGAATGTTTTCCGTGGTCGCCTGGATTGGCGCTGCCGGGCTGTTGCCGCAGCCAGCAGGGGCCAAAGACAGGATCACCGTCTTTGCGGCGGCGAGCCTCAAGAATGCCCTTGATGCCGCAAATGCAGCTTGGGCGAAGGAAAGCGGCACGGAAGCCGTCGTTTCCTATGCAGCGAGCTCCGCACTCGCCAAGCAAATCGAAAATGGCGCACCAGCCGATATCTTCATCCCCGCCGATCTCGACTGGATGGACTACACCGCCAAGAAGGGCCTGATCCGGGGAGACACCCGCGCAGACTTGCTTGGCAACCGCATCGTGCTGGTGACTGCCATCGATAAGGCAAAGCAGGTCGATATTAAGCCGGGCTTTGATCTTTCCGGTCTACTTGGCGATGGCAGGCTCGCCATGGGAGAAGTGACATCCGTCCCCGCCGGCAAATACGGCAAGGCCGCGCTCGAAAAGCTCGGCGTCTGGGCATCGGTGGAGCCGAAGATTGCCGGTGCCCAAAGCGTTCGTGCCGCTCTTGCGCTCGTCTCCCGCGGCGAAGCGCCTTATGGCATCGTCTATCAGACAGATGCGGCGGCAGATGACGGCGTCGCAATCGTCGGCATGTTTCCGTCCGATTCGCATCCGCCGATCATCTACCCTATCGCACTGCTTGCCGCCAGCAAGAACCCGGACGCGGTTGCCTATCTAAAGTTTCTAAGGTCGGATAAGGCCGCTCCCTTCTTTACTGCGCAGGGCTTTACGATCCTGAAGTGAACAGGGAGTTTATCCGCAGCTTCGAACCGATCTATCGGAGATACCCAACTTGGATTTTGGCCTGAGCAATGATGAGTGGACGGCTATCTTGCTCAGCCTGCGGGTTTCCGTTGTCGCCATGTTCGCGAGCCTGCCGTTCGGCATTGCGGTTGCGCTGCTTCTTGCCCGCGGCCGCTTCTATGGCAAGGCTGTTGTCAATGGCATCGTTCATCTGCCGCTCATTCTTCCGCCGGTCGTCACAGGCTTCATTCTTCTGATCCTCTTCGGCCGCAGGGGACCGATCGGCAGCTTGCTGGATCAATATTTCGGGATCGTCTTTTCCTTCCGCTGGACAGGCGCAGCTCTCGCCTGTGCGGTCATGGGGTTCCCGCTGATGGTCCGAAGCATACGGCTTTCGATTGAAGCGATCGACCGCAGGATCGAGGAAGCGGCAGGCACGCTTGGCGCAAGCCCGCTATGGGTGTTCCTCACCGTTACGCTGCCGCTGACGACGCCTGGAATCATCGTCGGGATGATCCTGTCCTTTGCCAAGGCGATGGGCGAATTTGGCGCAACCATCACTTTCGTATCGAACATCCCGGGCGAGACTCAGACGCTGTCTTCGGCCATCTACACATTCACCCAGGTCCCAGGCGGCGACGCCGGCGCTATGCGCCTCACCCTGGTTGCTATCGTCATCTCCATGGCAGCGCTGCTGGCGTCTGAACTCATGGCGCATCTCGCTGGCCGGAGGATAGACCCGGAATGACGCTCACCATCGAAACCAGGCACCGCTTCGGCGCCTTCATCCTTGATGCAGCCTTTACCTCCGAAGTCGGCGTAACGGCCCTCTTCGGCCGATCCGGTTCGGGCAAGACCTCGATGATCCGCATCATCGCCGGCCTCGTCCGGCCGGATGAAGGCCGGGTTCTCCTCGACGGTACGCCACTCACCGACACGGCCAAAGGCATCTTCATCCCCCGCCATCGCCGCCGTTTCGGCTATGTCTTCCAGGATGGCAGGCTCTTCCCGCACTTGAGCGTTCGAAAGAACCTCTCCTATGGAAGCTGGTTCGCGCCCAAGGCTTCGCCAAGCGGAAACTTTGACCACATCGTCGAGCTGCTCGGGATCGAAAGCCTGCTCGATCGGAGCCCTTCCAATCTCTCAGGCGGAGAAAAGCAACGGGTGGCGATCGGCCGCGCGCTGCTTTCCTCTCCGCGTCTTTTGCTGATGGACGAACCGCTCGCAGCGCTTGACGAGGCCCGCAAAGCCGAGATCCTGCCCTATCTCGAACGTCTGCGTGACGAGACGCAGATTCCGATCGTCTATGTCAGCCATTCGATCTTCGAAGTGGCACGCCTCGCCAATCAGGTCGTCGTGATGCGCGATGGCAAGGTTGAGGCCGCGGGCAGCGCGACCGATGTGCTGAGCCGTCCTTCGGCGGCCGAAGACCGGCGCGAAGCAGGTGCCCTTCTGGAAGGCGCTATCGAAAGCTTCGATGAAAAACATCGCCTTGCGACGCTCGCATTGAAGGCGGCCCGCCTTTATGTGCCGGGTGTCTCGGTGCCGCCGGGCAAGCGCGTTCGCGTCCACATTCCTTCCCGCGATGTCATGCTGGCGACCGTCAGGCCGGAAGGTTTAAGCGCATTGAATATAATCGACGGCATCGTCCGACATACATCGCCTGCGGAAGACGGAACGGTCGAGGTGCAGATCGACTGCGGCGGCGATATCATCCTGTCGCGTATCACCGCCCTGTCTGTTGAGAGGCTCGATCTTGTGCCCAACAAGCATGTCTTCGCTGTCATCAAGACAGTCGCGCTGCAGCCGTGACTATTTTCTTGCCGCCTCGGCCTGACTGCGGTTGCCTTCCAGCCAGGCAAGATCGCCCGCAAGGGCTATCCGCATGGCGTCCTCCATATGCCGGAACCGCGACAGCAACTCCTCGCCGAACGGCGTCAGCGCAGCGCCGCCACCCTTCTGGCCGCCGCGCTGGGATTCGACTACCGGCGCCTTGAACATGCGGTTCATGTCGCTGACGAGCAACCAGGCGCGCCGGTAGGACATGTCCATCGCCCTGCCGGCTGCCGAGATCGAGCCGGTTTGGCGGATGTGCTCCAGGAGTTCCATCTTGCCGCGGCCTAGGCGATCCTCGTGTGGAAAGCTAATGCGTAGGATGGGAACGAGTTGATTTCTGGCGGTAGTGTCCATTCGGTTCTGCAGTTACGGAAAATCGCAGCCACTTTACGCTTGGCCGTTGGCGCTGTACACAGCCGCCTTGCTGCCGGTAACGACATAAATCTTGAACGCGAATTTAAGTCTTCGCGAAATGAAAACCGGCTCGTGTCTTGAAAGATTAACGGTTTGATGCCTATCTTAACCATGATTTGGTTCGCCCAAATCAGTGATGCGCATGTTCTGTTATTGCAGGAAAGGAAAAGCACTGACAACAGTACACGCCAAGGGAAGAACGCTCGCCGTTGTCCCGAAGAGCCTGGAACGTGGCGCCGATGCCGCCGCCCGCGCTCTGCAAGCTGTCCTCACGAGCCTTGAGGACTCCAAAGCTGAAGATATCGTCACCATCGACATTGCTGGGAAATCTGCGCTGGGGGACTATATGGTCGTCGTCTCCGGCCGATCGAACCGCCATGTCCTGGCGATCGCGGATCATCTGCTCACCGACTTGAAGGACGAGGGCTTTGGCGCAGCCCGCGTTGAGGGCAAGGACGGCGGAGATTGGGTCTTGATCGACACCGGCGATATCATCGTGCACGTCTTCCGCCCCGAAATCCGCGAGTTCTACAACATCGAAAAGATGTGGGGCGCGCCGGATTTGGACGAAGAAACGCGGCACTGATAGGCGGGCCGGCTTGTCCGGTGCCTGAGCGCGGCAATAAACAGGCCGGAAACATGAGAACCCGGCCCAAAGCCGGTATTGTGCCTTCGCGGTGCATGACAGGAGCGGGTGGATGCGGGTTGGTCTTTTTGCGGTGGGACGGCTGAAGTCCGGCCCCGAGAAGGATCTTGCGGCCCGCTATTTCGACCGTTTTGCCAAGGCTGGTCCTGCGATCGGTCTCGAATTTACTCGCGTTGCCGAGGTTGCTGAAAGTCGCGCCGCCAGTGCAGAAACGCGCAAGCGCGAAGAAGCAGCCATGCTGCAGAAGACGCTAACTGAAGGCAGCATTCTCATTCTCCTCGACGAACGCGGCAAGGCGTTGGACAGCGAAGCTTTTGCAAAGGTCCTCGGCAACTATCGCGACCAGGGCAAACGGGATCTAGTGATTGCCATCGGCGGAGCCGACGGCCTTGACCCGGCGCTTTACGACCGCGCCGACATGACCTTATGCCTCGGCAAGATGACCTGGCCGCATCAGTTGGTGAGGACGCTCATTGCCGAACAGCTCTACCGTGCCGT
Source organism: Rhizobium gallicum bv. gallicum R602sp (assembly GCF_000816845.1). Lineage (NCBI taxonomy): Bacteria > Pseudomonadati > Pseudomonadota > Alphaproteobacteria > Hyphomicrobiales > Rhizobiaceae > Rhizobium > Rhizobium gallicum. The sequence continues at coordinate 4,071,240 of NZ_CP006877.1, forward strand.
CACTATCCTTTCCGGTCACCCCTATCACCGCGTCTGATCAGTCACGCAGCCGTGTTTTGCCAAGTGTGACCTTGTTCGCCAATCTTTCTGGCAAATGACGGCAAATCGGCATAGTCTCCGCGCGATTTGAAAGTTACCCCTGAACACGCATGACGAGAACTGCCCGCAAGCGAACGCGATTGATCCTGCCCGCATTCGCGGCTGGCCTCGGCGCGACAGTCATTTTCGCCCAGTTCGATTTTGGTGGAGCGGGCGCGTTCGCCCAGGATGCACCAGTCGCAGCGCCCGGGGCCGGAACATCTCAACAGGCCGATCAGACGTTGCCGGACCCGGCCGCCGAGCTCAAAAAAAAGCGCGACGAGACCCGCACTGAGCTCGAGGCCCTGTCAAAAACGATCAATCTTTCGTCAGATAGAGTGATGGCGCTGCAAAAAAGCATCGCCGATCTGGACAAAAGCAGCACGAACATCCGCCAGGCGCTGATCGATTCCGCAGCAAGGCGCAAGACGCTCGAAAAACAGATCCTCGAAAGCGAAAAGAAGCTTGCCGATCTTGGCATCAAGGAGGACGCCATCCGCCGCTCGCTTCATGAGCGGCGCGGGCTGCTTGCCGAAGTGCTCGCCGCCCTTCAGCGCATGGGCCGCAATCCGCCGCCCGCTCTCCTTGTGACACCGGACGATGCGCTTGCCTCGGTGCGTAGCGCCATCCTGCTGGGTGCTGTCGTGCCAGGCATGCGCAAGGAGACCGATAAGCTTGCCGCAGATCTCGCCAACCTCGCGGCCTTGCAGGCGGCGAGCGTGGTGGAGAAGGCAAATCTTACCGCCACCATGACGAATGGTATCGAAGAGGAGCGGCGCATGGACCTGCTTCTTGCCGAAAACGATAAGCTAAGCCGCAGCAGCGCTGCCGATCTCGAAGCCGAAAAGAAGCGCTCTGAGGAATTGGCAGGCAAAGCGACAACGCTCGAGGGCCTCGTCGCTTCGATGGAATCCGAGATCGCCTCCGTGCGCGAAGCCGCTGAAGCGGCCCGGCGCGAGGAAGAGAACCGGAAGCTGCTCACGGACGAGCAGCGGGCACAAGCCAGGGCACTTGCCGACAGCGGTGTGCCCGATAAAAACCGCATTGCGCCCGCATATCCGTTCGGAGAATTGAAGGCGAAATTGGAGCTGCCCGTGGCGGGCGATATTCTGCGCCACTTCGGCGACGCCGACGGCACTGGACACGAGGCCATGGGAATGACGCTAGCCACCAATCCGGATACGGTGGTGACTGCGCCAGCGGATGGACTGGTGGTTTTCGCAGGCGCCTTCCGCAGCTACGGCCAGATGATCATCCTCGATGCAGGCGAGGGATATCACTTGGTCCTCTCCGGAATGGACATAATCAGCACGCGCCAAGGAAAATTCGTTTTCGCAGGCGAACCGCTTGCGGTGATGGGTGCAAAAAGAGTCGCGAGCGCAACAGCATTGGCGCTGGAAACCAACCGGCCAACGCTTTACATTGAATTTCGAAAGGACGGAAAACCGGTCGATTCCCGACCGTGGTGGTCCGCCAAAGACACTGGAAAGGCACGCAATGATTCGTAGGGCTTCTCTTGTTCTGGTCGGCGCATTGATGGGTGCGACTGCCATGAGCGTAATTTATGCGGCAGGAGTGCCGGCCGAAGCGGCCGGGGCATCCACCTACAAGGAACTCTCCGTGTTTGGGGACGTCTTCGAGCGCGTCCGCGCCCAGTACGTCACGCCGCCGGCAGAAGACAAACTGATCGAAAATGCCATCAATGGCATGCTTTCGTCCCTCGATCCGCATTCGAGCTATATGAATGCCAAGGATGCCGAGGATATGAGCACCCAGACGAAGGGTGAATTCGGCGGTCTCGGCATTGAAGTCACGATGGAAGACGAACTCGTCAAGGTCATCACGCCGATTGACGATACGCCCGCGTCCAAGGCAGGCGTTCTTGCCGGCGATTATATTTCCGAGATCGACGGCCAGTCCGTCCGCGGATTGAAGCTCGAAGAAGCTGTCGAAAAGATGCGCGGCGCCGTCAACACGCCGATCAAGCTCACACTCATCCGCAAGGGTGCGGATAAGCCGATCGAGTTGACGATCGTTCGCGACATCGTCGCCGTACAGGCCGTCAAGTCTCGCGTCGAGGATGATGTCGGCTATCTCCGCGTCATCTCCTTCACCGAAAAGACCTATCCGGACCTCGAAAAGGCGATCGCCAAGATCAAGACGACGGTTCCGGCCGACAAACTCAAGGGTTATGTGCTCGATCTGCGTCTCAATCCGGGCGGTCTGCTCGATCAGGCAATCAAGGTTTCTGACGCTCTGCTGCAGCGCGGCGAAGTGGTCTCGACCCGCGGCCGCAATCCGGACGAGACCCGACGCTTCAATGCCGGCCCGGGCGACCTCACGGATGGCAAGCCGGTGATCGTGCTTGTCAACGGCGGCTCGGCCTCCGCTTCGGAAATCGTCGCCGGTGCCCTGCAGGATCTACGCCGCGCGACTGTTCTCGGCACGAGGTCCTTCGGCAAGGGCTCCGTCCAGACGATCATTCCGCTTGGCGAAAACGGCGCACTCCGCTTGACGACCGCGCTTTACTACACGCCGTCGGGCCGCTCGATTCAGGGCACCGGCATTACGCCGGACATCAAGGTCGAGGAGCCGCTGCCGGACGATCTGAAGGACAAGATGGCAACCGAGGGCGAGTCCAGCCTGCGCGGCCATATCAAGGGTCAGAGCGAGACCGATGAAGGCTCAGGTTCTGTTGCCTATGTTCCCCCGGATCCGAAGGACGACGTGCAGTTGAATTATGCGTTCGACCTGCTTCGCGGCAAGAAGACCGACCCGGCCTTCCCCCCGAATCCGGACAAGGCGGTTTCCGCCAAGTAACTTTCATGGGTCGTCAGGCCGGATTGTTGATCCGGCCTGATTTTTTGCTGTTTCCCGGTTTTGGAGCGGGCGAGGAAATTGGGAACGGATTTGCATGCACCATTAGGCCAGAACCGCAAGGCTGGCCGAAAGCGGCCGAATATCTTGCGGATCGGCCGGATTGCCGCCAGCCTCTGCCTGATCGCGATCGGCGGCTTTTCTCTCTACACGATGCTCAGTGACGATGGCCTTCAGCGGACACAGCCCCCTCTGGCCGAACAAGCGGCGTCACCACCAACAGATACCGGCCAGCCCCCCCCGACGCAAAGCCAGGCCGCAAATGGCATGCCTCGCTCCGACCCAAATTCCGGTGCGAATGTCGAGCGGATGGTGACCGGGGACGGCTCGGTTGTGACCAAATACAGCCCGCGGCCACGCGATGATAACGGCCCGGCGCTAGTAGACGCCATGCAGGTCGGCCAGGATCCGCGCATGGCGGCGATGCCGAATGAGAGCCTTCTGGAAGACAGCCAATTTGGCCGCCTACCCGTCATCGGGCCGGATGGCCGTCGCCCGATGGATCAGTATGCACGTCCATGGTCGGGCGCGCGCGGCACCCGTGTGGCGATCGTGGTCAGCGGTCTCGGCCTCAGTCAGACGGGTACGCAGCGCGCCATCAAGGAACTTCCGGAGGAAGTCACCCTCGCATTCGCCGCGAGCGGCAACAGCCTGCAGCGTTGGATGCAGGAAGCGCGCCGCAGCGGCCATGAGATCCTCCTGCAGGTTCCACTGGAGCCCTTCGATTATCCGGCAAACGATCCCGGCCCCGAGACGCTGCTGACCTCGAAGTCGCCAGCAAGAAATATAGAAAACCTGCACCGCGCGATGGGCGAAATCACCAATTATACGGGCATCATGAACTATCTGGGAGGGCGTTTTCTCTCCAATCCCGATGCCATGGAGCCGGTGATGCGCGATATCGGCAAGCGCGGATTGCTGTTTCTCGACGACGGTTCGTCTGCGCAGTCAAAGACGGAAGCTGTGGCGAAGGGAACGGAGCTTCCTCATGCTTTTGCGGACCTGCAGCTCGATGGTCAGGTCGATGTCAACGCTATCCTGCAGAGGCTTGACGAGCTCGAGCGCATTGCCAAGCGCAACGGCCAGGCAATTGGTGTTGCGGCGGCTTTCGACGAGAGTATTGAGGCAATATCCAAATGGAGCGACGAGGCGGGGATGCGGGGCATTGAGATCGTCGGTGTTGCTGCTCTTGCTGCAGATCCTAAAAATCCTTAAGGAGCATCCCGTGAATCAGGCAACAATCAAAGCCGAAGACCTTCCTTACCGTGCCTGCGTCGGCGTGATGGTTCTCAACCGCGACGGGCTTGTATGGGCGGGCCGGCGTGTCCCGGTTGGCAATTCCGAATATGATGGCTCACCACAACTGTGGCAAATGCCGCAAGGTGGCATCGACAAGGGCGAGGATCCGCTCGAAGCGGCATACCGCGAACTCTACGAAGAAACCGGTATCAGAACTGTGACCTTGCTCGCGGAGGCGAGAGATTGGATCAACTATGATCTACCGCCGCAACTGATCGGCATCGGCCTCAAGGGTAAGTTTCGCGGCCAGACCCAACGCTGGTTCGCCTTTCGCTTCGAAGGCGATGAAAGCGAAATCGCCATCAACCCGCCGCCCGGCGGCCACGAGCCAGAGTTTGATGCCTGGGCGTGGAAATCCATGCACGAGCTGCCTGGGCTGATCGTGCCTTTCAAACGCGCCGTCTACGATCGGGTCGTTTCGGAATTCAGCCACTTGGCCGACCTGCGAGCAGCGGACTGACGACGGCAGCAGTCTCTCGATCCAATTCCACTTTGCCGGTCCCCGAACAACCGGGGACGCCAAGGCTTACATATGGATGATTTTGGCCTTTCCTGTTCAAGGTTGGAAACTTGAAGAAAACAGGATAGCCACCGGCAAGTCTTTCAACGGCAGTCCCCTCTTCGCCTCCCAACTCCTTCCTTTTCGAATCCCGTTCGACATCGAGAATCTTTTGATTTCAATTGGTTGAAGGTTCTGCACTTCATCGAGGGTGGGCGGTTATAGTAGGCGCGACCACTTTCCGTCAGCCAGGTCGCCTTTGTTGCGAAGTCTCAAGCCGGAAAGCGGCTGAGAGCCAAGCGAGCCCTGTTCAAAATTGCCTCCGCAGCCACTATACTCTCTGCCTTGGACGGGAGAGAGTTCATGCGTCCACTAGCCCAGTGCCAAACGTTATTGACCGCGGTTCTGGCGGCCGCTGCCGCTGTGGTCTCGACATCTGCGTCCGCTCAGGATCGCCTTGCCGAACGTATGGCGATGATCGAAACAATCAATTTGCACGCTCGCTCAGCGCCGTCAGCCGTCGAGGGCCAGGGCATCGATCCGGTGGTGCTGAAGACGATGGGGAAGGTGCCGCGCCACTTCTTCGTCCCCGAGGAGCTGCGCATGGCGGCCTATCGAGATCGACCGCTGCCGATCGGATACGGTCAGACGATCTCGCAGCCCTTCATCGTCGCGCTGATGACCGACCTGATCAACGTCGGACCCGGTGACGTTGTCCTCGAGATCGGCACTGGCTCGGGCTATCAAGCAGCTGTCTTGTCGCCGCTCGCAGCAAAGGTTTACTCGATTGAGATCATACCGAAACTGGGCGAAAGGGCAGCCGCCCGGCTCGCGGAGCTCCACTTCGACAATGTCGAGGTGAAGGTAGGCGACGGTTATTATGGTTGGCCCGCGCACGCACCATTCGACGGAATCGTGGTGACTGCTGCTGCCAGCCACATCCCCGCGCCACTGGTCGAACAGCTCGCAGGGGGCGGCCGGATGGTCGTCCCCGTCGGAGGTCCCTTCGCGACCCAGTTTCTCATGCTGGTCGAGAAGCGAGTGGACGGAAGCATCACGACCCGGCAGCTGCTGCCGGTGAGCTTCGTGCCGCTGAGGGGCGGTCAGCCTCGATGAGAGTGGTTCACCTGCTGCCGGTCGGTCTCATATCGGCGGCGACCCTTGCCCACGAAGTGCTCCTAATGCGGCTCTTCTCGATCATTCAGTGGCATCATTTCGCCTATATGATCATAAGCATCGCGCTCCTGGGCTTCGGCGCGAGCGGTACATTCCTTGCGTTCGCCCGCCGCCCCCTGGTGGAACGCTATCCCGCCGCGTTCGCAGCGTCGGCAGCCCTGTTCGGCATGACCGCGGTTGCCAGTGTCGCCGGCGCCGAACGGCTTCCGTTCAACGCGCTTGAGATTATCTGGAATCCGGGGCAGCTCGGTTGGCTCGCGGCCAGCTATGCTGTCCTGGTCCTGCCGTTCTTTTTCGGTGCAACCTGTATCGGACTTGCCTTCATCCGCCACCCTGGCCAGATTGGACGCGTCTATGCCTTCGACCTAGTCGGCGCAGGGATCGGTGCGCTGGGCACCGTCGGGCTGTTGTTTCTTGTCCCTCCCCCTGCAGCAGTGTGCTTCGTCGCAGCGCTGGGATTCGCCGCGGCTGCCCTCGCCGCGACCGACATGGCTCGTCATCGTTGGCTCGGCGTGGGCAGTTTAGGGCTTGCAGCCTCGCTCATCGCGGTGTGGCTACCACCGTCCTGGACGGACCCCGGCCCGCATATGTCGCAGTACAAGGGCCTGCGCATGGCTCTCGAAGTGCCGAACGCGCGAGTCGTCGAGGAGCGATCAAGCCCGTTGGGACTGCTGACGATCGTCGAGAGCCCGACCGTGCCTTTCCGGTACGCGCCGGGCCTCAGTCTCGCCAACACCCAAGAGCCGCCCGCCCAACTCGCCGTCTTCACCGATGGCGACAGCATAACGACGATCACCGCCTATGGCGGCGATCCGGCGACAGTTGCATATCTCGACCGGACAACGGCGGCGCTCCCGTACCGCATCCTTAAGCGGCCGCGAATGCTGATCCTTGGTGCCGGCGGCGGCGAGCAGGTGCTGCTCGCGCTGCGCGCCGGAGCCGACACCGTGGATGCCGTAGAGCTCAACCCGCAGATGATCGACCTTGCTCGCAATCGCTTCGCGGATTTCGCCGGCAGCATCTTTAGCCGCCCGAACGTGCATCTGCATTTGGCCGAGGCGCGCGCCTACGCCGCGGCTACGGACGAGCATTACGACCTGATCCAGATGCCGCTCCTTGACTCTTTCAGTGCGGCCGCGGCCGGCGTACAGACCATGCATGAGAACTACACCTACACACTAGAGGCGCTGCGCGATTACCTCGCAGTGCTGAGACCGGGTGGTATCATCGCCATCACGCGATGGCTGCGGGTGCCGCCACGCGACATCCTCAAGCTGTTCGCCACGGCTACCGCAGCGCTTGAAGCTGATGGCGTGACCGAAGCAGGCCGGCACCTCGCCCTGATCCGCAGCTGGAACACTGCAACCCTCCTCGTCGCCAAGTCGGCGTTCACCGGCGAAGACGTCGCAGCCATCCGCGGCTTCGCGGCCGAGAATTTCTTTGACATTTCCTGGGCGCCGGGCATCTCGTCAGCCGACGTGAACCGTTACAACCAGCTCGACCAGGAGTATCTTTACGAGGGAGCCCTCGCCCTCCTCGACCCCAAGAAGCGGGCCGATTTCATCGAGCGCTACAAGTTTGATATTGCACCGGCCACTGACGATCGGCCTTATTTCTTCGACTTTTTCCGCTGGCGCGCCCTGCCCGAACTCCTAACGCTGCGCACCCAAGGTGGGGCAGCGATGCTCGACTGGGGCTACCTGATCCTGGCGACGACCCTCGTCCAGGCCGCGATCCTCAGCGCCGTCCTGATTCTGCTGCCGCTCTGGCTTCGCCGGCGGGCACTCGCAAGAGGAGTACATCGACTGCGCTTCGGGCTTTATTTCCTTGCCTTGGGCCTGGCCTTCCTCTTCATCGAGATCGCCTTCATTCAGCGCTTTGTGCTGTTCCTCGGTCATCCGCTTTACGCTGTCGCCGTCGTGCTTGCGGGATTCCTTGCCTTCGCGGGTCTGGGTAGCGCCCTTGCCGCACGCTGGATGGCGGTCGTCGGACGCGGGTCCGCGGTGCGCGGCATTGCACTCGCCGTCATGGTGATCGCATGCCTGGCTGCCACCTACCTGGTCGCGCTGCCTTTGGTATTTGAACGGCTGCTGGCATTGCCGGATGTCGCAAAGATCGCGATCGCACTCCTCCTCATAGCGCCGCTCGCCGTCTTCATGGGCATGCCCTTCCCCCTCGGCCTCGGTCACGTTGGCGCCTGCTCGGAGGCGTTTATCCCCTGGGCGTGGGGGATCAATGGCTGTGCGTCGGTGCTGAGCGCGATCCTCGCGGTACTGCTTGCAATGCATATCGGGTTCAATGGCGTCGTGGTGATCGCCATCATCCTCTATCTTGTCGCCCCGGCCTTACTCGCCGGGTCGTGGGACCGATACGTTCCGCAGACGCCGCAAGGCTTTGTTCCAGATCAGGACCGTACGCGAGTTAAACCAACGCCTGAACATCCGATCCGTTCAGGGAATGCGTCAATCGAATCCTGGAGGGGATGATGTCCGTAGCCCTCGTCGCACATTGCGACTGGAGCATCGATCGACAGAAACGCTGGACGTGCGTCGCTGTTTACGACGGTAGCCGTTGGATGATATCGGCGCCGGAGCCCGTCGGTGATACGGCGACACTACTGCCCCGGCTACGGCAGCGAGCCAAAGTCGATGGTGCGACGCTTGTGGGCTTCGACTTTCCGATCGGATTGCCGGAGGTTTATGGCAGGGCGATCGGGCTTTGTTCTTTCCGCGAGGCCTTGCAGACCTTCGGCACGGGTTCCTTTGCGGATTGGTTCGTGGTCGCCGAGCATCGCCGCCAGATCTCGCTGCACCGTCCGTTCTATCCAATGCGCCCGGGCGGCACGCAACGCCAGCATCTGTTCGACGCGCTGGGAGTGGCAACAGGTAACGATCTTCTCCGGCATTGCGAGCGTGCCACCGGCGAGCGGGGAAATGCCTGCATGATCTTCTGGACGTTGGGCGGCAATCAGGTCGGTAAGGCCGCGATAACCGGTTGGCGCGAGATCATCGTCCCCAACCTTGCTGAGATCGCCCTCTGGCCGTTCGACGGCGGGGTCGACGCCCTCGCGAAGCCTGACGTCACCATCGTCGCCGAGACCTATCCCGGCGACGTCTATGGCCAGCTCGGTATCCCCCGCCGACCCCTCTGGAGCAAGCGACAGCAATCAGGCCGCCAAGCCATCGGCCACCATCTCATCCGTTGGCTCGCTGCACGCCCGCAGGTCGACGGGACGGCTATACGCGAAGCCATTTCCGACGGATTTGGGTCAGACAAAACCGGCGAGGATCGTTTCGACGCAACGGTCGGCCTGTTCGGTATGCTCGATGTGGTAGATGGCTACCGTGATGACGGCGTCCCGGATGACAAGGTTATTGGTCAGTTGGAAGGTTGGATCCTCGGCCAAGCAGGCGCAAGGGGCCGTGGTTCTCAACGGCGCGGGGGACCGCCATGAATGCCCTTATTCGCCACCGGAAACGCGCTAAGAGCATCGTTCCCGCGAAGTACGAGGAGACTTGGATCGAAGATCCCGATCGTCCCTCCGGCATTATCGAGGCGCCACCGGCCTCGCAATGGAAATGGCCGACCTCGTGCGTGCGTCGGGTCGCCGACGACGCCAAAACGGGACCCAGCACGTCCAAAAAAACAAGGAACTGAGAGAAATTAACCGCAATTAGCTGGGATCCTGGATGCGGCGCTCGATGGAACGCAATTCCATCCCTGCGCAACACGCGTCCTCGACGTGAAGAACCAACCGGCCGCATATTTGCGGCCGGTTGGTTTTGAAGGTTTAGTCACTCGGCCTCGTTGGCAGAATCGGCGTTCAGCTGGCCATACTTGGCTTCGCCGATCTTCTCGAGCAACTCGAGCTGCGTTTCGAGGAAGTCGATATGGCCTTCCTCATCGGCAAGAAGCTCCTCGAAGAGCTTCATGGAGACATAGTCACCGGCGTCATGACAGATGTCACGCGACTTCTTGTAAGCTGTGCGGGCATCATACTCGCCGGCAAGATCGGCTTCCAGAACTTCCCTGACGTTCTGGCCGATGCGCAGCGGAGCAAGCGTCTGCAGGTTTGGATGCCCCTCAAGGAAGATGATGCGCGCGACAAGACGGTCGGCATGATGCATCTCTTCAATGGATTCGGCGCGCTCCTTCTTGGCAAGCTTGGTATAGCCCCAGTCTTCCAACAGGCGGTAGTGAACCCAATATTGGTTGACTGCGCCGAGTTCGAGGAAAAGTGCCTCGTTAAGCCGCTCGATGACCTTTTTGTCGCCTTTCAATGTCCGCTCTCCTGTTTTCTTCATGGAATTGTTTCAGGCGGGACATGAAATCAAATATCTCGTCATCCGTCGAGTCGCGACGGGCATGATATTCCTCGGTGGTCTGGATGATGAGGTTGACGACGTTGGGGAAACAACCACAGCAACGGCCGCGCTTTTCCATCGCATGATAGACCTTCGCAGGCACGATAAGCTGCCAACAGTCTTCATCGAGAAGGTCGTTGATGACCTCCCGGATTTCCTTGTCGGTTATATAGTTGCAACTGCAGACGAGCACGTCTTCATTTCCAAACATGACACTGACTATCGTGTTTTCTGCAAAAGAAGATGGTGCGTGTCAAGAAAAAAATCGAGGTAGAAGGCGCGGCCAGGAAGAGGAACCGCTGAACGGACCATCTCGGTCCTGATCGCACTGGCGTCCCCGCGGACATAAACGTGACGGGGGCAATCACTGGGCGCGTGGGGTGTCTCATGGCTGGGCACGCTGACATGGGCAACATCATCTATCGCTAACCCATCAATGAAAGTTGCGCCCCTTCGGCATGACCTTTGCGGTCTCCCCAGCATTCGCCTCAATGCTTGTTGATATCACTCGCCGTTCGATGGCCGCCTTTTTTAGGATATGCGTTATCTTTTTTCCACGCGGATCGGCCGTCGGCCGCATAGCCTCGTCGGCGCGTTCGCAAAGACCAAAGCGCTGCACCTCCTTCTGCAGAAGGCCGAGAGCGGGTGTCATATCTTCGATATGTTCGACAACAGTGTGAATGACGCCGCTCTGACTTTGCAATTTGCCATGGATTTTCACGAGCCGCGCCCCCATGACAACCGAGCGGTATTTCTCGAAGGCGTTTTTCCAAACGATAGCATTGGCAACACCCGTTTCATCCTCAAGCGTCATGAAGATCACGCCCTTGGCCGAGCCCGGGCGCTGGCGCACCAGCACCAGCCCGGCAATCGTCACCCTCTTTCCGTTCGGCACGGCCAGAAGATCGACATTGCGTGTAATCCCTGCTCTTTGGAAATCCTCTCGCAGGAAGGAAATCGGGTGCCCCTTCAGTGACAGCGAGAGATAGCGATAATCCTCGACCACCTGCTCGCCTGGCAGCATTTCGGGCAGTGTCACCCTCGGTTCGACTTGGAGATCGACATTCGACACCCGATCGAACAAAGGCAGCCTCTCTGCGGCACTTTTCACATCAAGCGCCCGCGCCTCCCAGAGCGCCTCTCGCCGCGACAAGCCGATGGAACCGAACGCATCGGCATCTGCCAGCCGTTCGATATCCGATTTTTCGAGGCCCGAGCGCAGCCATAGATCACGGATCGAGCTATAGCCGGCACCTCGATTTGCGATCAATTTCGCCTTTATCATGTCGCCGGAAAGGCCCTTCACCTGCCGCAAACCGAGGCGAACCGCCCTCTTCGTCCGGATGATCTTGTGCATGTCCCTGTGCCGGAAGTCGATCTTTGACTTGTCGAAATGCGCATCCTCCAAGAGGCAATCCCAATCCGAACGATTGATATCCACCGCACGAATTTCGACGCCGTGCTCCCTGGCATCCCGGACCAATTGCGCCGGCGCATAAAATCCCATCGGCTGCGAGTTCAGCATCGCCGCACAGAAGACATCGGGATAGTAGGCCTTTATCCAAGATGAAGCATAGACGAGCAACGCGAAGGAAGCCGCATGGCTTTCCGGAAAGCCGTATTCGCCGAAGCCTTTGATTTGATTAAAACACTGCCGCGCAAATTCAGACGAATAGTTTCTCGAAACCATTCCGTCGATGAATCGCTTCTCGAAATTGCCGATCGTGCCGGTTCTCTTGAACGTCGCCATCGCCCGTCGAAGCCGATCGGCTTCCGCCGGCTTGAAGCCTGCAGCGGTGATAGCAATTTGCATTGCCTGCTCCTGAAACAGGGGAACACCGAGGGTTCTTTCCAGCACCGCCTTCAATTCCTTGCTGGGATATTCGATGGGTGTTTTCTGCTCCCGTCGCTTGAGGTAGGGGTGCACCATATCGCCCTGTATCGGCCCCGGCCGGACGATTGCCACCTCGATGACGAGATCGTAGAATTCCCTTGGCTTCAGTCGCGGCAGCATGCTCATCTGCGCCCGGCTTTCGATCTGGAAGACGCCCAGCGTGTCGGCCCGGCACATCATCTCGTAAACCGGTTTGCCCTCCTCCCCATGCTCCTTGTTGCCGAGATCGGCGAGCGTTTTCTTCACATCGTAGTGCAGCTGAAGAAGTTCGAAGGCCTTGCGAAGACAGGTCAGCATCCCAAGCGCCAGAACATCAACCTTGAGAATCTTGACATTGTCGAGATCGTCCTTGTCCCACTCGATCATGTAGCGGTCCGGCATCGCCGTCTTCATGATGGGCACGACTTCGTCGAGCCGGTCCCGGGTGATGACAAATCCGCCGACATGCTGGGTAAGGTGGCGCGGAAAGCCGAGTAGCTCGGACGCATATCTGAGGACGTTCTTCGTCACCGGATCGCTCATGTCGAGACCGGCCGCCTTTGCATCGCGCTTCGACAGATTGTCTTCCGACCAGCCCCAGACGAGGCTGCTGATTGCCGATTGGACATCTTCCGAAAGCCCGAAGGCCTTGGCGACCTCGCGGCCAGCAGAGCGGGTGCGATAGGTGGTCACCCCCGCTGTCAGCCCGGCATGCTCTATACCGTATCTTTTATAGATGTACTGGATGACTTCTTCGCGCCTGTCGTGCTCGAAATCGACATCGATATCCGGCGGTTCGTCCCGGTCCATCGAGATGAACCGATCGAAAAGCAAGGTGGCCTTGTTCGGATCGACTTCCGTTATTTCAAGGCAATAGCAAATGACCGAATTCGCAGCCGATCCGCGGCCCTGGCACAGAACCCCGAGCTTGTAGCGGGCGTGTTGAATGATCTTGTAAACTGTCAGGAAATAGGAAGCGTAGTTTTTCTGCCTGATGAGATCCAGTTCATAATCGATCTGTGTCACGATTTTCTGCGGAACAGGCTGCGGGTGGTAGCGCTTTGCAGCTCCGGCCCAAGTCAACCGTTCGAGCGTTGCATACGGCGTTTCGCCAGGATCGTTTTCAGGCGGATAATTGTGCTCCAGCTCCTTGAGCGAAAAGGTCAAGCTGGAGAAGAATGCGCGTGTATTGTCGATCGCGTCGGGATAGTCCTTGAAGAGGCGCCCCATTTCCCGCGTTCCCTTGAGATAGCGCTCTGCATTCGGCGCCAGAAGGAAACCGGCTTCGGCAATCGGAACATGCTTGCGGATCGCAATCACGATATCGGAGAGAGGCCGCCGGTCTGGATGATGATAAAGAGGCTGATTGGTCGCGATCAGCGGAATGCGGTTGCGGGCGGCAAGCATGGAAAGGATTGCAAAAACCTGTTTGTCGCGGCCATCATAAGCCGGCGCTAGCGCCATATGGACCTTCTTCCGAAAGCGTTTTCGAAAACGCTGCAGGCAATTCTCAAATGCTAGCTGACCAACGGCATCATTCACAACGAGCCGGTCAGGAACAAGGGCGAGCATCATCTCGTCTCCCCATTCCATGATCTCCGCCTCGGTGAGAATGCAGGAGCCTTTCTCCGCCTCCGGCTTTAGATTCCCGGCGCTCAGAAGACGGCAGAGATGCGCCCATCCTCGCCTGTTTTGTGGATAGGCAAGAACATCCGGAGTTCCATCCGAAAAGACGAGACGCGCACCTGGCTGGATGCGGATTGGATCGGGAATGATCTGCTTCTTCTCGTCCTCTTCCAGAAGGCCGGCTTCCTTCCTGTCGAATTTTTTCCTGATCTCCTCCGCCTGCGCATGTGCCCGCACGACCCCGGCAACCGAATTCTTGTCAGCAATCCCGAGTCCGCCGAGCTTCAGGCAAGCTGCCTGCACCACCATCTCCTCGGGACTGGAGGCTCCTTCAAGAAACGAGAAGTTCGTTCTCGCACCAATTTCGAAAAATGCGGGCGTCGTGCTCATGCAAAGAGCCCATGCATGAACCAGCGAGGAGGAAGTTCATGCCCGTAAAAACCTTCGCGATAGATCCAGAAGCGGTGACCGGCATCATCCTCTATTCGGAAATAATCGCGTGGCTCGGCATCCGCGCCATCGGTCCACCATTCCATGGCAAGCCGCTCCGGTCCCTCGCTTCTTGCCACGCGATGCTGCATGCGCCGCCAGCGGAAGATTTGCGGCGGACCGTCAGGCACTTCGGCAAGCAGGGCCTCCACTTGCTCCGGCCTGGTAAAAAGCCGCAGGGGACGCTCACATCTGGAAGGAAAAGGATTTCCTTCCTCCGCCTTGCGGTGTGCCTGAAGGCCTTCCATGGCGGGAATTGCAATCGCCGCCCGCTCCGGCACATGGCTCTCGCGCAGTTGAAATCTCTGCAGGCAATCGGCGCCGAGGCGGGCTGCGATTTTGTCGATGAACGCCGCAAGCGATGTCTCCCTCTGTCGGCTTCCTTCGAAATCCCCCTGCGTCGCATTGAAGGGATCATGGCGCAGCACATTCAGCCGCAGGATTTCAAAGCCGTAGCCGGCATCGAGATCGTCGTGGATTGCCTGCAGACGCTCGCTGAAAAGCGAAGCGATATGCTTCGGATCCCTGAGAGGCTGCGAGGCGCCGACGGGAATCCTGAAGACCCTGCCGTCGACGCGAAACAGCACGAGTTCGAATACACGGCCGCCGGCGCCGCGTGCCTCAAGCGAGGCTTTCAGTGATTGGGCGATCTGGCCGGTGAGGGCGAGGATATCTTCTTCCGTACCGATCGGCTCTATGAGGCGTCGTTCGGCGGAAAGACTGGCAACGGGCCGCCGCGGGGAAACCGGCTCCTCTTCCACTCCAAGCGCCTGGTCGAGCCTGAGCAGGAGTTGCGCGCCGAAACGGCGGGCCAACGGCGCGCGTGGAGTAGACAGGAGGTCGACGATATATTTGAGGCCGAGCTTCTTCAGTGCCTCGACGGTCGCTTCCTCCAGCCGAAGGGCTGCGACCGGCAGTGGTGCCAGCACATGTTCCATTTGATCGGTTTCGATGACGCCACCATCCCCGAATCGGGAAACGGCCCAGGAAAGGCCCGGCGACGAAGAGATCGCGCCGCGGACATCGAACCCCATATGGAAGAGCCGGGAAAGGATATCCGTGAGCATGGCCCTTTCGCCGCCAAAGAGATGGGC
Source organism: Rhizobium gallicum bv. gallicum R602sp (assembly GCF_000816845.1). Classification (NCBI taxonomy): domain Bacteria; kingdom Pseudomonadati; phylum Pseudomonadota; class Alphaproteobacteria; order Hyphomicrobiales; family Rhizobiaceae; genus Rhizobium; species Rhizobium gallicum. The sequence goes on from NZ_CP006877.1 coordinate 4,086,615, forward strand.
GCAGCCGGTAATATCCAGAAACAGCCCGTCCTTGCCGTCGAATGCCACCAGCGGCGTATAACGGTCGCACCAATCAGCGATGCCCTCGAGAAGCCGACGATCGGCCGCCAGGTCTTCCTCGATGACATCCAGAAGCGGGTATATGGCACGCGCTTCGGCCACTCCCTGGTTTTTTTTCAGTTTGATCCGTTCCGCCACCTCGTCGAGCGCCGTTAGCCGCATGGCATTGTCGAGCCGTCCAGAACAGACGATCGGCGGCGCATCAGGGCGTCCGGCCGAACGCCAGGATAGACCCCACCTCTTGCGGGCGATCCTGTCGGTTGGAAGGTGGGGAAAGCTGAGCGACAGAATGCGCTGATTGCTCGCCTGGAGAACGAGTGCGCTCTGGTTGGCTAACGGGCAAAAACCGGCGGTCATGAGGGTTCCACTCCAGAAGAAAGGAGAGGGGAGCCGGGTTGCGGCTCTTCTCCAGGATGAGACGAAAAACCGGATTGCCGATGCCGCCATCTAACATCGAACCATCCGGCAGAGGCCGTGCGCTGGCTGGCGCAGGTTCGGCACGCAATCGGAAAATGGCGCTGCTCGCCTCCTCCTCGCCTCCCTGCCGCAACAGAAAAAGCGGGCGGCCGGAAGCCCTTGCCCGCATGCTCAATCGCCGGCTTTCTGTAAGACCGAATTGGACCGGATTGCCGCGCACCTCCAGGATCGTGGCTGGGAAGAGGCCGCTTTCGACAGCCGTTTCGGCAAGCCACAGCGCCTCTTCCAGCTTGTGTGGCGAGGCCATGAGAAAGCGTTCCGGCTCCAATCCGAAATCCTTGAGGCCCACAGCATAGGGATGCCCTGCTTCCATTGTGCATATTCTGTCACCAATCCAAAAAACCGGCATGCCATCCGCCGTCTCCTGCCGCTGCAGCCAGGCGGCTAGCGCCAGCACGAAACCGCTGGGGCCGGCCGCATCCCGCAGCATCGAAGACCGGACTTCGGTAATGCCGTTAAGCGGCAGACCGCCTTCAAGCGCTTCATCGAGAATGGGAATGTCAAAGGACAGACGCAGCGGCGTGTTTGCAGGTCTTAAATAGGTTTCATCACCAGCCGCAAAAGCTTCTTGCGCCGCCGCCGCAAGCGTCGGTGCCGGCTTGCCTTCGAGTTTCGCAATGGTTTCGCGGAGCGCACAAAGCTGCTCGCGCGCCACGGCCGTCTGCGCCACGACGTTCACTCCAAAGTCAGATTGTTCCTGTTATGTTCTTATGGATTCCAGAGCTTTCTAAAAGAGTCAACACCCAATTCTTATGAATTTATTCCTGCCTTTGATTCCACACTCGAAAATCACCCGCAAAGGTTCTATATGGGCGCCAAAGGAAGGGAATTTTCATGGCCCGCATAGACAAGAGCGAGGATTGGCGGGACCGCCATGCCCCAACGCTCAGCACATTCGAGTCCCTGGCGATGGACGCCTATAGCCACTTGCCGGATGAATTCCGCTCGCTCACCGACAATCTAACGATCGAAATCGAAGACTTTCCCGACGACGATGTTTTCGAGGATATGGCGCTGGAAACGCCGTTCGACCTGCTTGGCCTCTTCGAAGGCCGGGGTATTTCCGAGCGCTTCACGGTCGAGACCGGCGAGATGCCCAATCGTATCCGCCTCTACCGGCGTCCCATTTTGGATTATTGGGCGGAAAACGATGAAACGCTCGGAGACATCATCACCCATGTTCTCATCCATGAGATCGGTCACCATTTCGGGCTGAGCGATGACGACATGGAGCGGATCGAAGCGAGCGTCGAGGAGGCCGTCGAGCGCTGACCTATTGCTCGGAGAGCTTCATCTCCGGATGATAATCCTTGCCTTCGACCTCTTTGACGATCGCCTGGCCGGCAATCACCTGGCCGGTCTGAATATTGTAGGTCAGCGACGGTGCACCGTGAAGCGACCAGCCCTTGTTGAGCGCATCGGTTACGCGATGGCAGAACGCGGCGTCGTCCTGGCCGGTCAAAAGGCGATAGAGCTTCATGATAAAGGCTTTCGTTCAATAGTCTGGCGTTCGGAAATCAGGCGGGCTTTATGGACCAGGCTTTCCGCCTGGACAAGATGCAGCCGCTCAATCATCCGACCGTTCAAGGTGATGACGTTGAGACCTTCGGCCGAAGGATCGGCGAAAGCGGCAATGATTTCTTCCGCCTCCCGGATGGCAGCCTCATCGGGAGCAAAGTGCCGGTTGGCAGCCTCGATCTGCATCGGATGGATCAGCATTTTGCCATCGTAGCCCATGGCCCGGGCATGCGCGCATTCGGCCTCGAAGGCATCTACTTCCTTAAAATCATTGAAAACGCTATCGATCGCATCGAGACCATAGGCGCGCACGGCGAGGATGACCTGCATCAACCATGGCACGAGATAGGTTCGGCCCGGTTGAGGCAGAACGCCGGTCTCCTTGCGCAGATCGTTCAGCCCGACGACGAAGCAATCGAGTCTCGAGCCGAGGGTGCGGCCAGCCTCTGCGATTGCCGCCGCGTTCAAGATACCGCGCGGCGTCTCGATCATCGCCCAGATACGCAAGGTCTCTGGTGCATCCGCATCAGCAAGAAGGTCGCTCACGGCCATGACATCCTGCGGTTCGTCCACCTTCGGCAAAAGTACCGAATCTGGCCGAAGCGCCTGTACTAGCTCCATATCGGCATGGCCGAAAGCCGACGAAAGTGCATTGATGCGGATGATCTTTTCCTTGTTCGTAAGCGGCTTGCCCGAAAAGAAGGTTTTCAGGTTTTCGCGGGCCTCCTCCTTCTTCTCCAGCGCCACGGAATCTTCGAGATCGAAAATGACGGCATCGCAATCGAGGGCATGGGTCTTTTCGAGCGCTCGGAGATTGATTGCGGGAACGCTCAGCACAGAGCGGTGCAAACTGAAGGAACGGATGGGCGAATTCTGGCTCATCACGAATGTGTGCCAAGCTTTGTGAAGAGTGACAAGACAACAAAAAGCCATGCTTGACTTGCAGAAATAAAAAACAAGGACCACATTCCTTTCGAAGAAAGGTCTAAACTCATGCAGAATATACGCTCCATCTTCCTCATGCTGGCAGGGATCACTGTATTCGTGGCGCTCGCTGCTCTCACCTTTTCGGTGACGCTCGCCGTTGGCGGTATCCTGACCGTGCTGATGGCTGGCCGCGCGCTTTCGATGAAGATGAAGCCGGCGCCCGTCCGCGCCAAGGCTCAGCCAAAGCGCGAAATGCGCATCTGGAACGACGGCCGCGGCACGATCATCGATCTCTAAACGCGCCCCAAGATTCTCCTTCATTTTTACGGCGTTTTGCTCTATTGCCGGAGCAATCGTTGAAAAACGGCATACAAAGGCAGGTTTCCATGGAAAAGTTCGTGAAGCTCACGGGCGTTGCAGCACCCCTCCCGGTCGTCAATATCGACACGGACATGATCATTCCCAAGGATTACCTGAAGACCATCAAGCGCACCGGCCTCGGCACGGGCCTCTTTGCAGAAGCCCGCTACAACGAAGACGGCACGCCGAACCCGGATTTCGTGCTCAACAAACCGGCTTATCAGAATGCCAAGATTCTCGTTGCCGGCGATAATTTCGGCTGCGGTTCCTCGCGCGAGCATGCCCCGTGGGCGCTTCTCGATTTCGGCATCCGCTGCGTCATCTCCACAAGCTTCGCGGACATCTTCTACAACAACTGTTTCAAGAACGGCATTCTCCCGATCAGGGTCAGCCAGGAAGACCTCGACAAACTGATGGACGACGCTTCGCGCGGTTCCAACGCCATCTTGACGGTTGATCTCGAAAACCTGGAAATCACCGGCCCGGACGGTGGTTCGATCAAGTTTGACCTTGACGAATTCAAGCGCCACTGCCTGCTGAACGGCCTTGACGATATCGGCCTGACGCTGGAGAAGGCCTCTGCGATCGACAGGTTCGAAAAGTCAAACGCCGCGTCGCGTCCCTGGGCAGCTTAATCGCCCGAACGCGAGCATGCGATCAAGCCGGGCTTCTACCCGGCTTTTTCTTTGCTTCCAAGCCAGGATTCACATCGCCATCGTGAGGCAGCAAACCGTACCGATTCAGCCGTTCTGTTCCTTGAAATGGCGTCCGGCGGGGTCTAAGAAGCCGCAGCTTGTTTTTCCGCGGAGGGTTTCATGACAGCGCGCAATCTTTTCCTGCTGCCGGGCGACGGCATCGGTCCCGAGGCAATGGACGAGGTCCGCAAGATCATTGCTTACATGAACGAGGCGATGAACGCCGGCTTCGCCATCGGTGAAGGCCTTGTCGGCGGCAGTGCCTACGATGCGCATGGCGCGGCCATCTCCGAAGACGACATGAAAAAGGCGCTGGCGGCGGATGCCGTTCTCTTTGGTGCAGTCGGCGGTCCGAAATGGGACAGCGTGCCTTATGAAGTGCGCCCGGAAGCGGGTCTTCTGCGCCTTCGCAAGGACCTGGAACTCTTCGCAAACCTGCGCCCGGCAATCTGCTATCCGGCGCTTGCCTCCGCCTCCTCGCTGAAGCCTGAACTTGTCGAAGGTCTCGACATTCTCATCATCCGCGAACTGACGGGCGGCGTCTATTTCGGCGAGCCGAAGGAGATTATCGATCTTGGCAACGGCCAGAAACGCGGCATCGATACGCAGGTCTATGACACTTATGAAATCGAACGCATCGCCGGCGTCGCCTTCGAAATGGCCCGAACCCGTCAAAACCGTGTCTGTTCCATGGAAAAGCGCAACGTCATGAAGTCCGGCGTGCTCTGGAATCAGGTCGTGACCGAGACGCACAAGGCAAAATATTCCGACGTCCAGCTGGAGCATATGCTGGCCGATGCCGGCGGCATGCAGCTGGTACGTCAGCCCAAACAGTTCGATGTCATCGTCACCGACAACCTCTTCGGCGACATGCTTTCCGACGTAGCGGCGATGCTGACCGGCTCGCTTGGCATGCTGCCGTCTGCTTCTCTCGGTGCGCCGGATGGCAAGACAGGCAAACGAAAGGCGCTCTACGAACCGGTCCACGGCTCCGCTCCCGACATCGCCGGCAAGGGCATCGCCAACCCGATTGCGATGATCGCCTCCTTTGCCATGTGCCTGCGTTATTCCTTCAACCTCGTGAAGGAAGCCGACAATCTTGAGAGGGCGATCGCCAACGTTCTCGACAAGGGTATGCGCACGGCCGACATCATGGCCGAAGGCGCCAACAAGGTTGGAACTGTCGAAATGGGCCAGGCGATCCTTGCCGAGTTCAAGACGCTTTCTGCCTGATATTTCACGTGAAACGCTTCTCCGCCCTTCGTATCTATCGGTACGGAGGGCTTTTTATTGAAGGTATCAGTTCCGGTTCCTATGTCCTGCAAACGACGAAGGGCAAAACGACGAAGGAATGGAATGAGCAATACCGCCGATCACAAACCAGGCTGCCGATCCTATCTTTGCAAGCGCTACGACGCCCGACGCACGATCCATCGCAGAGTTCCCTGGAAGGCGTTCACGCTTTCCGCGATCAATGTGGTCGTCATTGCCTTTTTTGTCTTCGACAGACCGCTCGGACAGGCAGCCAAAAGCCTCTCGCCTCCCTTGGTATCGATCGCCGGCGACGTAACGGATATCGGCCGCCTTGCTTGGATCCTTGCGGGGCTTTGCACCGTTCTTGCTACCGGTTACGCCGTTCGCCGACGGCTTTGGAAGGTCCGCCGTCAATTCCGCATGGCCTATTTCGTCCAAATGACGGCATATGTCGGGCTTTCCGTCATCCTGGCCAGTGTCTGTGCCAACGCCTTGAAATTCCTGATCGGGCGGGCGCGTCCGCTTATCTATGAGCAGGAGGGCATTTTCAGTTTCTCGCCCTTGAACATGGATTTCCTGCATCAGAGCTTCCCATCAGGTCATTCGGCCAATATCGGCGCGCTCTTTGTGGCACTCATCCTCCTTTTTCCGCACGTCAGGCTCATTTTCATCGGTATCGGGCTCTGGCTCGGTGCAACCCGCATCATCATCGGCGTCCATTATCCAAGCGATGTCGTAGCGGGACTGGCACTCGGTGCCTGGCTCGCATTTGCCGTCTCAATCCTCTTTGCCCGCTTCGGCCTGGTCTTTGCTGTCGGTCGCGAAGGCTGGCCTGTGCCACGGCTCAGCAGGCTTATTTGAGTTCTGCGTAAAAAACTGTCGTTACCGTCTGCTGCCGTTGCTGTTGCTAAAACACTTTTCTAACGGATGACTTTTCGAGGTAGTCATGGATGACCGCGATCGTCTATTCGCGCTACGGGCTCCATTCAACCCGGGTCCTGACGGACGGCCGACGCCGAAAGGGCTTTTGCGGATAAAAAAACCGGCGCCTTTGGAAGGCGCCGGGTCCCGTTTCTCAATTCTGATGGTTTGCCTCAGTCCATCGTGCGGATATCGCGGTCTTTGGTTTCCGGCAGGAAAATCATGCCGATGACCAGGGTGATGCCCGCAAAGATGATCGGGTACCAGAGACCGTAATAGATGTCGCCCTTGAAGGCGCTCATCGCGAAGGCGGTTGCCGGAAGCAGACCACCGAACCAGCCGTTGCCGATGTGATAGGGCAGCGACATGCCGGTATAGCGGATACGGGTCGGGAAGAGCTCGACCAAAAGGGCAGCGATCGGCCCGTAGACCATCGTCACGTAGATGACGAGGACCGTCAGGACAGCGACGACGCCTACCCAGTTGAGCCTTGCCGGATCGGCAACCATGGTGAAAGCACCAGCGTTGGCGACCGTGTAGACAGCCATGTCGGTGACGCCCTTGGCCTCGTCGGCTGTCAGCAGCTTGTCGGTCACGAGCTTGGAGGCTGGGACCGTCTCCTTCTGACCTGCACGAAGCGCATCAGCATTGAGAGCCAGCTCCGGATTGGCGGCGATAAAGGCATCGAGCTTGGATTCCGGAACCTTGGCCGCACCGCGAACCAAGGGGTAGCCAGCGTCGCGAAGCGCGATGTTGATGCCCTTTTCGAACGCGCCGTTCATGGCTTTCGCCTTATCGCCAGCGGCAGCGGCATCATAGCTGGTAATCGTGTCGTCGGCGATTTTAACCGTGGCGGCTGAACCGGCGGCCCCGCTGACAACATCATAGGGTACCGAATTCTTCGTCAGGAATGAAGTGGCGATATCGCACGAGGTGGTAAACTTCGCGGTGCCGGTCGGGTTGAACTGGAACTTGCAATCGCCCGGTGCCGCAGTGACCGTTGCGCGGATCGTGGCCTGTGCCTCTGCAAGCGCCGGATTGGCGAAATTGGTCAGAGCCTTGAACAGCGGGAAGTAAGTCACCATGGCGAGCAGAAGGCCGGCCATGATGATCGGCTTGCGACCGATCTTGTCGGAAAGCCAGCCGAAGAAGACGAAGAAGCCGGTGCCGAGCAACAACGATGCAGCGACCATCAGGTTGGTCGACTGCGCGTCGACTTTCAGGATGTTCTGCAGGAAGAACAACGCGTAGAACTGACCGCAATACCAGACGACGGCCTGCCCCATGACGGCGCCAAAGAGCGCAAGCAGCGCCACCTTAGCGTTGCGCCACTGGCCGAAGGCTTCCGTCAGTGGCGCCTTCGAACCCTTACCCTCGGCCTTCATCTTCTGGAAAGCCGGTGACTCGTTCATCTTCAGACGGATCCAGACGGAAACGCCAAGCAGGACGACCGAGACGAGGAATGGAATACGCCAGCCCCAGGCGGCGAAATCGGCGGCGCCAAGCATGGACTGGACGAAGAGAATGATCAGCAGCGAAAGGAACAGGCCGAGCGTTGCCGTCGTCTGGATCCATGACGTGAAGAAGCCGCGCCGGCCATGCGGCGCATGTTCGGCCACATAGGTCGCTGCACCACCGTATTCGCCGCCGAGCGCCAAGCCCTGCAGCAGGCGCAGAGCGACCAGGATGATCGGAGCTGCAATACCGATTGACGCCGCACCTGGAAGGATACCGACTAGGAAGGTTGACAGACCCATGATCAGGATCGTGATCAGGAAGGTATACTTGCGGCCGACCAGATCGCCGAGGCGGCCAAAGACCAATGCGCCGAACGGGCGCACCAGGAAACCCGCTGCAAAGGCGAGCAGCGCGAAGATGTTTCGCGTCGTTTCCGGATACTGGCTGAAAAAGGTAGCGCCGATATAGGTGGCGAGTGAACCGTAAAGATAGAAGTCATACCATTCGAAAACAGTCCCGAGCGACGAGGCGAAGATGACCTTCTTCTCCTCGCCTGTCATCGGGCCGACTCTCGCGTCTCCGACGCTTGCGACATTTGCCATTGTCTGTCCTCCACAGAGTGATAAGCAACGAGACGCGCCCCAAGCTCTCCTCAAAGCATCCTTGGACGCAACTCGCCTGACGAGAGTGTGACAGAAAAGGATTCGGAGAAAGAGAGCGGCTTTGGGATTATGACTTTAGTCTAATGCCTATGCACAGATTGTCGCAGGCGAGGCTTCTTCCGGTTTGGGCCGCAACCTCTGCCCAAGTGCTCGACAGAGAGCAAGGTTGCAAAAACCTTGACTCCTGTGGAAAACCTTTTATGAGCAACGGCGGAAAGGAATATCCATGGTTCGCGACGAACACGCCATTGCTGCGCGCAATGATCTGGCACCGGGTGCCGGGATGGATATTGCTGTTCCGGTTTCTTCCAAAACCAAGGCCAAAACGACGACGAAAACCGTCTGACGTCTCTGGCCTGCCGCTCTCTCCCCGGCCCGGCTGGGGACAGGAAGCCGCGATCGTTTCGCGCCTTCCCCCTCACCGGACAGAGGAGAGAAGAGAAAGAGAGCTTGAAATGGGATTCAAAGTTGCAGTTGCGGGAGCGACCGGAAATGTGGGCCGGGAAATGCTCAACATCCTCTCGGAGCGCGGCTTCCCCGCCGACGAAGTCGTGGCGCTAGCCTCCGCGCGTTCGCAGGGTACGGAAGTTTCCTACGGTGACCGGACACTGAAGGTTTCCAATCTGGAGAACTACGATTTCTCCGATACCGACATCTGCCTGATGTCTGCTGGTGGCGAGGTGTCCAAGAAATTCTCGCCGAAGATCGGCCAGCAGGGATGCGTCGTGATCGACAACTCCTCCGCCTGGCGCTACGACGCCGACGTGCCGCTGATCGTTCCTGAAGTGAACCCGGATGCCGTGACGCAGTTCACCAAGCGCAACATCATAGCCAACCCGAATTGCTCGACCGCACAACTCGTTGTGGCTTTGAAGCCCCTGCATGACTTCGCCAAGATCAAGCGCGTTGTCGTCTCGACCTACCAGTCGGTTTCCGGCGCAGGCAAGGACGGCATGGACGAACTCTTCAACCAGACACGCGCCGTCTTCGTTGCCGATCCGATCGAAAACAAGAAGTTCACGAAGCGCATCGCCTTCAATGTCATTCCCCATATCGACGTCTTCATGGAGGATGGCTACACCAAGGAAGAATGGAAGGTTCTAGCCGAGACCAAGAAGATGCTCGACCCGAAAATCAAGGTCACGTGCACGGCGGTACGCGTTCCGGTTTTCATCGGCCATTCGGAATCGGTCAATATCGAGTTCGAAAACGAGATCACCGCCGATCAGGCGCGCGAGATCCTGCGTGACGCTCCAGGCTGCCTCGTTATCGATAAGCACGAAAACGGCGGCTATATCACGCCTTACGAATCTGCCGGCGAAGACGCGACCTATATTTCGCGCATCCGCGAAGATGCGACCGTCGAGAATGGCCTCAATATATGGGTGGTGTCGGACAACCTACGCAAGGGCGCTGCTCTGAATGCAATCCAGATTGCGGAGCTCCTCGTCAACCGCGGGCTGATCAAGCCACGCAAGAAGGCCGCCTGACACCAATAATTAACCATACTTTACTATCAGCCCCGCATATCACCTGATTATGCGGGGCTCCTACGAAAGCTGGCCGACGGCCATCAGGTTGCAAGGCCCACCGAAGGGTGATCGTGACAAAATTATCTGCTGCTGGCATTCTTGCGCGGCGCCAAGCTTGTGCAGATGGAGATCGGGGTTTCTTATGAGCATGACAAAATTCTTTGTGGCGGTCGTCGCTGCGGCGAGCGTACTCCAAGCTCTTCCGGCAGCAGCAAAGGCTGCCCAGTGCGGCAACAACAGCGCGGGTTTCCAAGCCTGGGTTGCAGACTTCAAGCAGGAAGCGGCCGCCAGCGGCGTCAGCCCATCGGTGCTAAACCGGGCCTTCGCCAATGTAAGCTATAATAAATCGACAATCGCAGCCGACCGTGGCCAAAAGAGCTTCAAGCTGTCCTTCGACGCATTCATGAAGAAGCGGGGCGGCGCAACGATCATCTCCCGCGGCAGAAGCATGAAACGCGCCAATCAGGGACTCTTTGCCTCGATCGAAGGCCGCTACGGCGTTCCGGCCGGTCCGCTTATTGCGATCTGGGGAATGGAGACCGGCTTCGGCAGTTATATGGGCAATCAGCATACCCTATCTGCCGTTTCGACGCTCGCTTACGACTGCCGCCGCTCGGATTATTTCACCGATCAGCTTTACGCCGCTCTGCAACTTGTTTCCGAAGGCTATCTGAACCCGCAGGCTCGCGGCGCGGCACATGGCGAAATCGGCCAGACGCAGTTCCTGCCGCGCAATGTGGTCCGTTTCGGAGCCGACGGCGACGGCAACGGCCGCGTCGACATGGTTGGCTCGCGCGCTGATGCCCTGGCTTCGACGGCAAACTTCCTTAGGGGCCATGGCTGGCAGCCCGGCGCCGGTTATCAGCCAGGCGAAGCGAACTTTGCAGCAATCGCAGGCTGGAACGCCGCAACGGTCTACCAACAGGCAATCGCTTATATCGGCCAGCAGATCGACGGCCAGTGAGCTTCCCGCCCGCGAAGGTTATACTTCCGGGCGGATAAAATCGAGCGTTTCCGCGTCCATCACCCATAGTTCACCGGTCGAGATATCGAACCACGCCCCATGCAGGGCGATCTTCCCCGCCTCTTCAAGCGCCTTGATATCCGGAAAACTTCTGAGGTTATTGAGCGAGTTGCGGATCGAGACGCGCTCGAGCGCCGTCTGGCGCTCAGCGGCAGTCATTACGTCATTGCTTTGGATCTGCTCGGCAGCGGGCCGGACGAGCGACATCCAGCGGCCAATGAAATCACCAGGCGACAGCGGTTCGGAATTGGGATCAAGCGCTGCGCGGATACCGCCGCAGCGGCCATGGCCCATGACGACGATGTCGGAAACCTTCAAGACCTGTACGGCGAATTCCAAAGCGGCAGATGTCGAGTGAAAATGGCCATCCGGCTCGTAAGGTGGTACCATGTTGGCAACATTACGGATGACGAAAAGCTCACCGGGGCCAGCGTCGAAGATAAGTTCCGGTGCTGCGCGCGAGTCCGAACAGGCAATCACCAGCGTATTCGGACTTTGCCCGTTTTCAGCCAGCATCTTATAGCGGTCGCGGGCGTCGGCGTACCGCCCGTTCATGAAGTTGCGATAGCCGTCCAGAAGTGAAGTTGGAAAACACTGCATGACTGTCGATTAGCGCGCAGACGCGGCAAGATCAACTGCTGCGCACGCGAAATGCGCAAACGGGCGCCCGCTAACTCTTCTTCCGTTGGGCGGGGTGCATGAGGCGGCGCATCTGCACCATGGCCATCGGTGTCGACAGGCTTGATGCATCGCTTGCGAGCGTAAGCTCATCGCTGCCGCGTTTGACCGCACGCACCAGCACTTCAAAGACGCTGGCTGTTGCAAGCTGCAGCGCCTTTTCGTCGTCCATCCCGGATAGGAGCCGCGAGAGGAAGACGGCCGCCAGCAGGTCGCCCAGTCCATTCGGCGGCTTGTCGACGACACGATGCTCGGCAAGCAGAGCATGGCGGCCGGAAAGATAGAGATTTCCGGTGCCCCCAGCCATCATCGCAATAGCGGAGGTGACAAGCATGCGGGAAGGACCGAGTGACAAAGCAGCCTCCATAACAGCTGTATTGTCCTCCAATGGTGCGCCCACCATCCAGGCCAGCTCATAGCGGTTGGGTGTCGCCAAAGACGCAAGCGGGATCAGATGGTCGCGGATCGCCTCCGCCGTCGCTTCGGGCACATAGAGACCTCCCAGATCGCCCATCACCGGATCGCAGACATAAAGCAGCTCGGAGTTCTTTTCACGCAATGCACTGACCAAACGGGCAACAGAACTAGCCTGGGCAGCGTTTCCGAAATAACCAGACAAGACTGCCTTCACTTCTCCAACCCACGGTGCACGGATGAGATCATCGATGGCGGCATCGAAATCGGCCTCCGCAAAAGTGAGCCGGGTCGAACGGCCATGACCGGGATGCCAAGGCAAAATGATCGTCGGCAGTGCCCAGACCTGATGGCCGAGCGTCTCAAGCGCGAAGACAGCGGCACGATTGCCGACCGAACCGCGAACGACATGGCTGGAGATGACGATCACCGTTCCTGCAGCACTATTATCCGGCATAGTCATTTAAACCCTGAATTCGATGCGCTGTTGATCGTCCTTTTGCCGCGCGCCTGTCAACCATTCTTCATCCATGCGTGGAAATCTCGGCGAGCTGAGAAAATCCAAGACCGGCCTGGGCTTTCCCATAATTGGAGAATCCCCTGAAATTCTACTGAAACAAGGTCAAAAACCCACAAAAACTGCGAAGGTGGAGCCTCTTTTAGGGGTTTTTTCGATAATTCTTCTGCTAACTTGCGGCAAATCACACAAATCGGGGGAATGTCTTCAATGGCTGCCAAAAACCATCCGCGACGGGAAAAGCTGATCGAAAGCGCAAAGAAGATCGCTGCTGCAGCCAAAGAGCAGTATCTCGATCCGGAAATCCTCTTCGGCCGGGCGAGCGGAGACGACCTCGATCACTACACACCGGAGATGCTGGCGCTTTCGGCCGTTCATTCTGCTAAGGAGCTCGCTGGCTGGGACGGCAAGGTCCCGCGCGTTACGATCGAAACGCTGGCCGATGTCGAACCCGATGGCGTTGCGGTCTCGGTCCTGACGGTTACCGATCAGAATAAGCCGTTCCTCTACGAGTCGGTTATGAGCGAGATCACAAGCACCTATCGCGATCTCTATATGGCGGTGCATCCGATCCTGGTGGTGGAGCATGGCAAGACGCCGGTACTTTATTCAGCCGAAGAGCCGAGCGATCCGGCAAAACGTGTCAGCCATATCCAGATTCACATTTCGCCGTTGACTACGGCGCAATCCGGCGACCTTCGAAAGCGCATCATGATCGTGCTGGAGCAGGTCCGCCAGGCTGTTTCCGACTGGAAGCCTATGCTTTCCAAGCTCGACACCGTGATTGCCGAATTGGGCAGCTACAGCGCCAGCCGCAAGAAGGCCGACCGGGACGAAGCACTGGCTTTCCTCACCTGGCTACGCGATGAAAACTTCACCTTCCTTGGCATGCGTGAATATGTCTATTCCAGCAACGGGAGCGAAGCGAAGGTCGAGCGTGACAAAGGCGCTGGCCTCGGCATTCTTTCCGATCCGGATGTCTTGGTGCTGCGCACCGGCAAGGATGCCGTAACGACAACGCCGGAAATCCTCGCCTTTCTCGATGGTCCGGATTTCCTGATCGTCACCAAGGCGAATGTGAAATCCGTCGTCCACCGCCGCGCCTATATGGATTATGTCGGCGTCAAGCGATTCGACAAGGACGGCAACGTCACCGGTGAATTGCGCATCGTCGGCCTCTTTACCTCTACGGCCTATACGTCTTCGGCTTCGGAAATTCCGCTCATCCGTTCCAAAGTTGCCAAAGTGACAGATCATTTCGGCTTCGATCCCATGAGCCATTCCGGCCGAATGTTGTACAACACGCTGGAATCTTATCCACGCGACGATCTTTTCCAGATCGACACGACGCTGCTCGCGAATTTCGCCGAACAGATCAATGACCTTGTGGAACGGCCGCGCGTCCGCGTTCTGCCGCGCATCGATCATTTCGACCGTTTTGTCTCGGTCATCGTCTATGTACCACGCGAGGAGTACGATTCCATCGTTCGCGAAAAGATCGGCAACTATCTGAAGACCGTCTATGACGGCCGGGTCTCTGCCTATTACCCGGCCTTCCCCGAAGGGCGGGTTGCGCGCGTACACTTCATCATCGGCCGGTCCGGCGGCAAAACGCCGCGCATCCCGCAATCGAAGCTCGAGGAAGCGATCCGCGCCATCACCGCCCGCTGGGACGATCGTTTCGAAGCGCTGGCTGGGCCGAAGGCGCCGAAGATCGTCGTCAGCAATGCCTTCCAGGATTCCTTCACCGCTGAAGAAACGGTTGCCGATCTCCCCGACATCACCGATTGCGCCTCTGGCGAGCCGATACGCATCGAGTTCTATTACCGCAATGATGCGGAACGCGGCCGGGTCTTCTCACTCAAGATTTTCCATGCTCGCGAGCAGCTTCCGCTCTCGCGCCGCGTGCCGCTTCTCGAAAATCTCGGTTTCAACGTGCTGAGCGAGCGGACCTTCGACATCGAAGTTTCAACCGCAGATGGCTCGGTCAACATCGTCGTACTGCACGATATGGAGCTTGAAGACCGCAGTGGCGCCGAAATTGACCTCAGCCGTCATGGTGGCGCGTTGGAAGAGGCCTTCATTTCTGCTTTCGACGGCACGATCGACAATGACAGTTTCAACCGGCTCATCCTTTCAGCCGGGCTTTCCGCACGCGAGACGAATGTCCTGCGGGCCTATGCGCGTTATCTTCGTCAGGCAGGTATCGCCTATTCGCAGGATTACATCGCAACGACCCTCGACAAATACCCAGAGATTGCCGCGTCGATCTTCCGCCTCTTTTATGAGGCGCTCGATCCGCAGCTTAGCGAGAAGGCGCGCATGAAAAAGAGCGCCGACCTGCATCGGTCGATTGAGACGGCGCTCGCCAATGTGCCGAGCCTTGACGATGACCGCATCCTGCGCCGATACATCAATGTCGTCGATGCGACGCTGCGGACCAACTACTTCCAGCGCAATGCCGATGGCTCGCCGAAGGCGATGCTTGCCTTCAAGCTCGATCCGAATCTCGTCGATGGCCTGCCGGACCCAAAGCCTTTCCGGGAAATCTTCGTCTATGGCGTCGAGGTCGAGGGCGTGCACCTGCGTTTCGGCAAGGTTGCCCGCGGCGGCCTGCGCTGGTCGGATCGCGCCGAGGACTATCGAACGGAAGTCCTGGGCCTCGTAAAGGCGCAGCAGGTGAAGAACGCCGTTATCGTTCCAGTCGGCGCCAAGGGCGGCTTTTATCCGAAGAAACTGCCAGCTGGCGGCAGCCGCGACGAGATCTTCAATGCCGGCCGCGAAGCCTACAAGACCTATATCCGCACCCTGCTTTCGATCACCGACAACATTTCAGGCACCGAAATCGTGCCTCCGGCAGATACGGTACGGCTCGACGGCGACGATCCCTATTTCGTCGTCGCCGCCGATAAGGGAACGGCAACCTTTTCCGACACCGCCAACGCACTGGCGCAGGAAGCTGGTTTCTGGCTCGACGACGCCTTTGCGTCAGGCGGCTCGGCCGGCTACGACCACAAGAAAATGGGCATCACTGCGCGTGGCGCCTGGGAAACTGTAAAGCGTCATTTCCGCGAGATGGATATCGACATCCAGACGACACCGTTTACGGTGGCCGGTGTCGGCGACATGTCCGGCGACGTTTTCGGCAACGGCATGCTGCTTTCTCCAAAGATCAAGCTGGTTTCCGCCTTCGACCACCGTGACATCTTCATCGATCCCGATCCGGACATGGAAAAGACGCTCGCCGAACGGCAGCGACTCTTTAACCTGCCGCGTTCAAGTTGGCAGGACTTCGACAAGTCGGTTCTTTCGAAAGGCGCGATGATCATTTCCCGCGCGGCGAAATCGGTCACGCTGACCCCGGAAGCGGTTGCCGCAATCGGCATCGACAAAGCGGTGGCAACCCCCTTCGAGGTCATAACAGCAATCCTGAAGAGCCCGGTAGATCTTCTCTGGTTCGGCGGCATCGGCACCTATGTGAAGGCGCAGACGGAAACCGATACGGAAGTGGGCGATCGTTCCAACGATCCGATCCGCATCACGGCTGATGAAGTGCGGGCGAAGGTGATCGGGGAGGGCGCCAACCTCGGCGTCACGCAAAAAGGCCGCATCACTTATGGGCTTAAAGGCGGACGGAGCAATTCCGATGCGATTGACAATTCAGCCGGCGTCAACACCTCGGACGTCGAGGTAAACATCAAGATCGCGCTCGCCAACGCGATGCATGACGGGCGGCTCACACGCACAAAACGCGATCAACTGCTGTCCTCGATGACGGACGAAGTTGCGGCACTCGTTCTGCGCAACAACTATCTGCAATCGCTGGCGATCTCGCTGACCGAACGCAAGGGAACCGCTAACGGCCTTGAGCTCGCGCGCTTCATGAGCGTGCTGGAAGGCGCCAAGCAGCTCAACCGGAAGGTGGAAACGCTTCCCGATGAGGCGACGCTTGCCGAGCGCTATGCTGCCGGCAGGCCGCTCACGCGGCCGGAAATCGGCGTGTTGCTCTCTTACGCCAAGATCGTGCTTTTCGATGCCGTTGCCGCAAGCGACCTCCCGGACGATCCTTATTTTGCGTCGACCCTTTCAAACTACTTCCCGGCTAAGATGCAGAAAACCAATGCCTCCGACATCGCAACTCATCGGCTGAAGCGCGAAATCATCGCGACGGTGCTTGCCAACGAGGCAATCAATCGTGGCGGTCCCGGCTTTGTGGTGAGCATGATGGATGCGACAGCGGCGTCAGCGCCGGAAGTCGTCCGTGCCGCGATCATCGCCCGCGATGGCTTCGACCTGACCAGGCTTTGGACCGAGACCGATGCGCTGGACGGTAACATTTCCGGACAGATGCAGAACCGTGTCTATGAAGAGATCGGCCATAGCTTCACCGTTTTGACTCGCTTGCTCCTGAAGACCGGCATGGCAAAAGGCGGCATAGCAGAAACCATTAGTCGGCTTCAGACTGCGTTGAAGAAACTAAAGCCCTCCTTCGCTGCGCAGGCTCCCGCGGAGTTCGAGGCGCGTGCCATGGAGTATCGCGAAGCCGGGCTGCCAGAAAGATTGGCCGACGTCATTGCCGGCCTGCCGGGCTTTGTGCTGGTGCCGGAGATCATGCAGATCGCCGAACGCACAGGCGAGGCGCTCGGACGTGCCGCGGAAAGTTATTTTGCCGTATCGCAGACCTTCCGCGTCGGGAGGCTGCTTGCAGCCGGCGCCCGCATTCTCACGTCGGATCACTACGAAAGCCTGGCCTTGGCGCGCAGCATCGACCAAATTGCCAGTGCCCGCCGCGATATCGTCATCTCGGCGCTGTCGGAGCATGGCAAGGAAAAGCTGCCGGTTCAGGCCTGGCATGGAGTCGATCGCATCAGGATCAACCGCATCGCCGAAGAGCTGTCAAACCTCAGCGACAGCGGCGATCCAACTCTTGCACGAATCACAGTGGCCGCAGGTCTTTTAACCGATCTTGCACGCGACCGGGCGAGGTGACACAGTCCGCCGCGAATGCGGGAGTGTAGGCGTGAGCAGAATAGACTGGACCGGAACGGGAACGCCGGCGCCGCAGAAGGCGTCGGAAAAGGGCATCTGGAGCTGGATGCTTTTCGATTGGGCCGCGCAACCGTTTTTCACGGTCGTGACCACGTTCATCTTCGGGCCCTACTTCGTCTCACGCCTGACGGACGATCCGGTTTCGGCACAAGCGATGTGGAGCAATACCGCGACGATCTCTTCGGTGATCATAGCCCTGCTCTCCCCGATCCTCGGCTCCATCGCCGATCAGTCCGGCGCCCGCAAACCATGGATAGCTTTTTTCGCTATCATCAAGGTTGTCAGCCTCTTCGGCCTTTGGTTCGCCGCGCCCGGTTCGCCGCTTGTCTATCCGGTAATCTTGATGATTTTCGCCTCGATCGCCGCGGAATTCTCGATCGTCTTCAACGATTCCATGATGCCGCGCCTTGTGGGCAAGGAGGAGGTCGGCAGGCTGTCCAATACGGCCTGGGGGCTTGGCTATCTCGGCGGCATGATCGTGCTCATCACTGTTGTGACGCTTCTTGCGGGAAACCTGGAAACGGGGAAGACGCTGTTGGGGCTCGACCCGTTGTTCGGGCTTGATCCTCATATCGGTGAGGACGCGCGTATTACAGGGCCGATTTCCGCGGTCTGGTATCTCATCTTCATCATTCCGATGTTTCTCTTCACACCCGATGCGGCGAAGGGATTGCCGCTCGCTGCTGCCGTCCGTTCCGGCCTCAGGCAGGTCGCAAACACAATCAGCGAGTTGAAGATCCGAAGAGGCATCCTGAAATTCCTGATTGCCCGCATGATCTATCAAGACGGAGTCAACGGGTTGCTGATCCTAGGCGGCGCCTTCGCCGCCGGCATGTTTGGATGGGCGACGATCGAAATCGGACTTTATGGGATCATCCTCAATGTCGTCGCGATATTCGGCTGCGTCATCGCCGGGCGCGTTGATCACCGGATCGGATCAAAAGCAACGATCCTGATCAGCCTGACGCTGCTTTTGCTCGCCACCCTCGGGATCATTTCGACGGGGCCTGGATATACGCTTTTCGGCCTGCTGCCGATGTCAACGGCCGACACCGGAGGGCTTTTCGGCACAGCGGCGGAAAAGGCCTATATTCTTTACGGGCTGTTGATCGGCCTCGCCTTTGGTCCCGTCCAGGCTTCGTCGCGCTCTTATCTGGCGCGCAGCGTCAGCCCGCAGGAGGCAGGGCGCTATTTTGGCATCTATGCGCTATCCGGCCGCGCCACGAGTTTCATGGCGACGCTCTTCTTCTCGCTGATAACCTATGCCAGCGGATCAGCGCGTCTCGGCATGGCAACGCTGATTCTTTTTCTCGCAGGCGGACTGATCCTGCTGATCGCGACCCCTTATCCGGCGGACAGGAAGCAAGACTGAAATGAACGCCGGACGCCGGCTAAGCGCCTAACGTTCTGTCCGCTCAATGGCGGAAATGGCGCATGCCGGTGAATACCATGGCGACGTCGTGCTCGTTGGCAGCGTCGATAACCTCTTGGTCGCGCATCGAACCACCCGGCTGGATGACTGCCGTCGCACCCGCTGCAATCATCGACAGGAGACCATCGGCGAACGGCAGGAAGGCTTCCGAAGCAACCGCAGAGCCGCGTGTCATCGCAGTAGGCAAACCCAGCGCCTTGGCGGCTTCCTCGGCTTTCAGGGCAGCGATACGGGCGGAATCAACACGGCTCATCTGGCCGGCGCCAATGCCGGCCGTCTGGCCATCCTTGGCGTAAACGACGGCATTTGATTTCACGTGCTTGCCGACCTTGAAGGCAAACTTCATGTCTTCCAGTTCCTGTTGCGTCGGCGCGCGCTTGGTCACGACCTTCAGCTCCAGATCCTCGATCATGCCGTTGTCACGGCTTTGGACCAGCAGGCCGCCGGAGACTGTTTTCGCCGTCAGGCCAGCGGCACGCGGATCGGGCAGATCGCCGGCACAAAGCAGGCGCAGATTCGGCTTCCTCGCAACGATCGCCTTGGCTTCTTCGGTTACATCCGGAGCGATGATCACTTCGGTGAAGAGCTTGATGATCTCTTCGGCGGTCTCCGCATCGAGCGTGCTGTTGAACGCAATGATGCCGCCGAACGCAGAAACGGAATCGCAGGCGAGCGCCCGTTTGTAGGCTTCGACAAGTCTTGGCCCCGTGGCAACGCCACAAGGATTGGCGTGCTTGATGATGGCGCAGGCGGGCGCCTTTTCAGGCAGGAATTCAGCGACGAGTTCGTAGGCCGCATCGGTGTCGTTGATGTTGTTATAGGAGAGCTGCTTGCCCTGCAGCAGCATCGCCGTCGAAACACCCGGTCGCTTTTCCCCGGTAACGTAGAAAGCCGCCTTCTGATGTGGATTTTCACCATAGCGCATCTCTTCCTTCAAAACGCCGCCGATCACCCGATGGCGCGGCGTATCGATGGAAAGCGCTTCAGCGAACCAGTTTGAGATCATCGCGTCATAGGCAGCGGTGCGGGCATACGCCTTGGCTGCCATACGCTGGCGGAACGCATAGCTCGTCTGACCTGCATCGGCCGAAAGCTGTTCGAGCAGTTCCGGGTAATCTGCAGGGTCGGTCAGGATCGTAACGTAAGCATGGTTCTTCGCAGAGGCACGGATCATTGCCGGACCACCGATATCTATATTCTCGACCGTCGTGGGGTAATCACCACCGGCGGCACGCACATCTTCGAATGGATAGAGGTTAATGACGGCAAGATCGATACCTTCGATACCATGCGCCTTCATGGCCTCCTGATGCGCGCTATCATCACGGATTGCCAAAAGACCGCCGTGGACCGTCGGATGCAGCGTCTTCACCCGGCCATCCATGATTTCCGGAAAACCGGTGACTTGGGAAACGTCGGTGACAGCCAAACCCGCGGCTGTGATGGCCCTGTGCGTCCCGCCTGTCGAAAGCAGGCGGACGCCCTTTTCGGAAAGCACGCGGGCAAGCTCGACAATACCCGCCTTATCGGAGACGGAGAGTAGCGCGGTCTTGACCTTGACCTTATCAGGGGCGGGGATTTTCTTGGAAGTGACGGCCATGAACCTTCTCCGTTCGGGCTTCGGGAGACATCCGGCAAGGGACGTACAGGATAATGGCGCCGCGTTAGCACGAGCTATGCCGCTTCGCAAACGGCGACTAGCTCTTGCGGGACAAAAACCAGCGAATTTCCGGCTTCTCGGCAAAAACGAAGTCGATCTCGATCTGGTCAGAACCGCAGATGCCGGAGGCGTCAGCAAAAAAGATATCTTCAGTGATCAGAACTTCGTTCCCCGGCGACGAAAAGAGCCAACTTTCGCCATCCGGCGCTGTCAGCAACACGGACTCGCGATCGCTCTGCTTCACATTTATGGCCGGATGGATATGGAAGCGCGCGGCAGCACGAAGAGGCTCGTCAATGACGCGCTCGCCCTGCGGCACCAGCCGATCACGGCCAGTGACGATGGAGCCTGCAGCATTCAGAGTCAGTTCGCGCTCATGGAGCATGCCGAAATTTTTCAGATAGCCGTCGTGACTGACCTTGATGCCGTCGCGTCCGTCGTCGGTTTCAGCGCGCTCGACGCTAACGGTCTTCACCGAATCCGTCATGACATAACCGAGAAATTCCGAAGCCGAGAAGCGGCTGGATGAGGTGTCGTTCAGTGTCACGGTCGAATGCGTCGCAGTCGTGCGCGCCATCTGCACATAGCGGCGACCAGCGAATTTCGGTGAGCCGGAGTTGACGATAAAGCGATGACGACCCGAGGACATTTCGAAGGAAAGGCAGCCTGCATGCGCCGTGCGCGACAGGGGGCCTGCTGCGGGAGGACCGGTATCGGCGATCAAAATGGTATTTCCCGCCGCAAGACGTTGATAGCGCGAATGCGGCATCGCCTTGAACGGTGGGCCGGCCGTTTCGTCATAGCGCAGAACCGACATCAGCTCGTTGGCAAGCGTCGATGTCGCGCCGTTAAAGAGCGCGAGGTCGCCATTGTGGTGGCGGAAGAAGCGCAGCGCCGGATACATGCGATCGATGCCTGAAATCAGCTTCTGCGGCAGATCGTGACCGAGGTTCACATAGGTCTGCCGGAGCGGTAGGAGATCGAGAAGCAATTCCAGGCCTGTGCGGGGATTGCGGGAGATATGCCCGCCGTCCGGTAGAATCTGGCTATCGAATTCATTATCCAGCGCCTGGGCGGCCTTGCGCAACACACCTTGTCGCGCTGGCATTGCAATCGAAGCCATGGCGAGGGCGATCCGCAGGCGGAAAAGACCTTCCCCCGCCGGCGCGAAAGCCGCCATACGGCGCAGGTAGCGAACCTGAAACGCCAGAGACTTCATGAAACGACGGTAAAAGCCGCGATCAGCATTCTGCAGCACGACCGGCGAATGCGAGAGCCAGGCAATCACTCGCTGTGAAGTGACATCGATTTCCCAGGCAATGCCTTCCATGCGGCCAGCGTGCAACGAGAGCCAGCTATCGACGATCGCCCGGGCAACCGCGCAAGCTTGATCGCTTTTGTAGGCACGCATATGGCGAAGCCAGCCGAAGCCATGCAAACGGCTGGCAAAAGCGCGTGAGGGAAGCGTAAAGCCGAAGGGTGACTTGCCGTTTGTCTCCAGCAGGCGGCCTGCCAGAGCGAAGCGGCCGTTCATGATCTCCTCGGCGATATGAGAATCGATGGCGCGAAGATCAGTCGGCGCGACGATAAGCCTCTCGGGCACTTGGATTGTATGGCGCAAAAGGCGAAGGCGCAGGGATGCGATGCGCCGCGACATGCGGCGCCAAGCCTCCCGAACATACAAACTCGAAAACCGCCGGCCGGACTGCATATTCTATTGTCTATTGACCCTCATGATTAAGAATAGGTGAATGAGAGCCGGTTTCAGCGGAAAGACTGCATTAATTGTGACAGAAACGAAATCTAGGGAAGGTCCATGCAATCAGGCAAGACGCCGCAGCACTGCAGCGTAAAAACCGTCAAGACCTGAAGCGACCGTTGCGGGCATGCGCAGCATGGCGGGGGTCGTCCGGAATTCGCCAAGCGGACTGATCGCCATTTCCAAACCGGGCCATAGAGCAGCGTCGATCCGGACGCGCTCGACATTCGCTGTGTCCGCCAAGATGCGGCTGACGACATCCTCGCCTTCGACTGGATCCAGCGAGCAATTTGAAAAGACGAGAGTACCGCCAGGCTTCAGGAGCGTCAGCGCATGGCGAAGCAGGCGTTCTTGCACGCCAGCAAGCTTTGCGATGTCCTCCGGCCCCTTCGTCCAGAGGACATCCGGATGACGGCGCGTGGTGCCCGTCGAGGAGCAGGGCGCGTCGAGCAGGATGGCATCAAACGGCTCGCCCGGCTGGTATTTCACAAGATCCGTCGCGAGCGTTTCTGCCTTGAGGGCAAGGCGGTCGAGATTGGAGCGTAGGCGCTTCAATCGGCTTTCAGATTGATCAATCGCAGTGACGCTACCTCCGGCGAGAATGAGCTGTGCGGTCTTGCCGCCCGGTGCGGCGCAAAGATCGACGACGCGTTTGCCAGACAGGTCGCCAAGGAGCTTGGCCGGAATGCTTGCCGCGGCATCCTGCACCCACCATTCGCCTTGATCGAAACCTTCAAGGGAGGGGATAGTGCCATCAAAGGCTGCGAGACGCACGCCACCGGTCGGCAGGACTTCCCCATTCAATCTTGCTGCCCAGCCTGCCGCATCCGACTTCACGGTGAGATCGATTGCCGCCGGCTCGAGCTGAGATTCGGCGATCGCCGCGGCGGCCTCTTTCCCGTAAGCCTTTTCAAGACGGTCGATAAACCAAGCCGGCATCGGCGAAATCTTCGCGACGTCTTCGAGGACCTTCTCCTTCTCGCGGCCAAGTCGTCGCAAGATCGCATTCACCAGTTTTGCGAAGCGGCGATTGCGAGGATCCTGATTTGCCTGCTCGACGGCAAGATCGACCGCCGAATGGTCGGGGACGTCGAGATAAAGGATCTGCGCCGCCCCAACCGCAAGCACATGATGAAGTGCGCGCGCGCCTTCGGGCAACGGCGAGTCTAATAGAGAAGCAATCGCCGCATCGATGCGGGGCAGGTGACGGAGCGCACTGTTGAGAATAGCGCGAACCAGTGCGCGATCGCTCTCCCTGAGTGCCTTGTATGCGGGATTTCCGTGTTCGTGATCCAATGCACCATCTAGCGGCAGTTTGCGGTCAATCACGGCAGCGAGAATCTTCGCTGCGGCCGCACGCGCCTCTAGGCCCGGCTTGACCGCCAGGCGTTCTAAAGGCGGTTTCTTTTTGTTGAATGGCTTGTTTCTGCCGTCTGAATTCAAGACCAGGGACCTTTTGGCGGTTGGGAACCACCGCGGCCAATACCCGTATTCGGAACCGAGCGCGATCTGCGCGACGGATTACCAGTACGAACCGTCGCCGTCGAGCCATTCATACCGTTTGCTGCCATTTCCTGAAGTGCTGCAATACGGTTTTCCGTATTCGGGTGCGTCGAAAACAGGTTGTCCATACGCTCCCCGGAGAGGGGATTAATGATGAACATATGCGCTGTCGCAGGATTGCGCTCGGCATCATAATTCGGGATATGCGCCGCGCCACGGGCAATCTTGCCGAGCGCGGAAGCGAGCCATAGGGGGTTGCCGCAGATTTCGGCGCCGCGCCGGTCGGCAGAATATTCGCGCGTCCGGCTGATCGCCATCTGCACAAGCATAGCGGCGAGCGGCGCTACGATCATCGCCAGAAGCACGCCGACGAAACCGAACGGGTTATTGTTGTTCTCGCGATTGCCGCCGAAAAAGAAGGCGAAGTTACCGAGCATCGAGATTGCGCCGGCAAGCGTTGCCGTGATCGTCATCGTCAGCGTGTCGCGGTTCTGGATATGCGCCAGTTCATGCGCCATCACAGCCGCCACTTCTTCCGGCGAGAGCGCGCTGAGCAGCCCCGTCGAGGCCGCCACGGCGGCATTCTCCGGATTGCGGCCCGTGGCAAAGGCATTCGGCTGCGGATTGTCGTAGAGATAGACTTTCGGCATGGGCAGCCCGGCATTTTGCGCAAGATCGCGAACGATGCGGAAGAATTCCGGCGCGTTGCGCTCATCGACCTCCCGCGCCCGGTAGGCCGAAAGCACCATCCGGTCCGAATTCCAGTAGGAAAAGAAATTCATACCCGCAGCGATCAGGAAGGCGATCATCATGCCGCCGCGGCCACCGATCAGGAATCCGACGAACATGAACAGAGCCGTCATGAAGGCAAGCAACATGGCAGTGCGAACGAGGTTCATCGAGGTCTCCATCTCCCATTTGCGGCAAAAGGGTTTCAATCAAGGCGCCGGCGCACTATGATTTGGTTATTCGTCAGCCATTTTCAATATTTCCGGCGGGAGACGCTATTGCAGCCAGCCGACAACGACAATGTAGATAGCACTGTGGCAGAAGGAGCAGAACTGCCGCGCAAGGTTCTGTCTCCCGCTGCCAAACGCGCGCTTGCCGAAGCCGAGGAACGACGCAGGAACCAGAAACCCCTGGAACTGCCACCGGAGATCGGTGGACGGGGAGGAGCCGAGCCAGCGCGCTTCGGCGATTACGAAATCAACGGCCGTGCGATCGATTTTTAAGGAAATATTCCTTTTCTTCTCGACCTTTGAAGTCCTCGCGATTCGCCGGGGCTGTCTGTCGACGCACTGCAAGACTTGACGGCGGGTTCACCCCGTGTGCGGTTGATGAAGAGCGACAACTATTTTGGCCTGATTGCCGCCAATGCGGTTCGTTCAGATGAGAACCCGGCCGAAGATATGCTGTTGGAAGGCGCCCGTGAATACGAGGGCGCGCGGAGCTGCGCGCCCGTCTGTGCCAGCACGATTGACAAGCGGCTCCCGGGTTTCCGGGAGCCGCTCTGATTTCACGCGGTTACCTTGTTCTGCCTGTTGGCAATGAGGTCATCAACGACCGCCGGATCGGCAAGCGTGGACGTATCTCCGAGCGCGCCGAAATCGTCCTCGGCAATCTTGCGCAGAATACGGCGCATGA
The DNA here is from genome assembly GCF_000816845.1 of Rhizobium gallicum bv. gallicum R602sp. Taxonomy (NCBI): domain Bacteria; kingdom Pseudomonadati; phylum Pseudomonadota; class Alphaproteobacteria; order Hyphomicrobiales; family Rhizobiaceae; genus Rhizobium; species Rhizobium gallicum. The sequence goes on from NZ_CP006877.1 coordinate 4,112,159, forward strand.
TCTTGCCGGAACGGGTCTTCGGCAAGCTGGGCGCAAACTGGATCTTGTCCGGAGATGCGATCGGGCCAATTTCTGAGCGAACATGCTTCACCAACTGTTGGCGCAACTCATCGGATCCTTCGTTTCCGGCCATCAGCGTGACGTAGCAATAGATGCCCTGTCCCTTGATCGAATGCGGGTAGCCAACGACCGCGGCTTCCGAAACCAGATTATGCGAGACGAGCGCGGACTCCACCTCGGCCGTGCCGAGGCGGTGGCCGGATACGTTCAGCACATCGTCGACACGACCGGTGATCCAGTAGTAGCCGTCTTCATCGCGGCGGCAGCCGTCGCCGGTAAAATACTTGCCCTTGTAGGCGGAAAAGTATGTCTGGATGAAGCGCTCATGGTCGCCATAGACCGTGCGCATCTGCCCGGGCCAGCTGTCGGTAATGCACAGGTTGCCGTCGGCAGTGCCTTCCAGCACCTTGCCGTCATTGTCGACCAGCTGCGGCTTCACACCGAAGAATGGGACGGTCGCTGAACCCGGCTTCAGGTCGATCGCACCAGGCAGCGGCGTGATCAGGATGCCGCCGGTCTCTGTTTGCCACCAGGTATCGACGATCGGGCAACGGCCATCGCCGACGACATTGTAATACCACTCCCAAGCTTCCGGGTTGATCGGCTCGCCGACCGTCCCGAGCAGGCGCAAGGACGAGCGGGACGAGCGGGTGACAAAATCGTCGCCGGCGCCCATCAACGAACGGATCGCTGTCGGAGCAGTATAAAAGATGTTGACCTTGTGCTTGTCGATGACCTCCCAGAAGCGGCCCTGGTCGGGAAAGTTCGGCACGCCTTCGAACATCAGCGTCGTCGCGCAATTCGCAAGCGGACCGTAGACGATGTAGGAATGGCCGGTCACCCAGCCGACATCGGCCGTGCACCAATAGATATCGCCATGGTGATAGTCGAAGACGTATTCATGGGTCATCGACGCATAGACAAGATATCCGCCCGTCGTGTGCAAGACGCCCTTCGGCTTGCCGGTGGAGCCAGAGGTATAGAGGATGAACAGTGGATCCTCCGCTTTCATCTTCACAGGTGGGCACTCGGCTTTCACCGTCGCCGCTTCCTGGTGGTACCAAAGATCGCGGCCGGGAGCCCAGCCGGTCTTGCCGCCGGTCCGGCGCACGACGAGGACCTTGCCCACCGTCACATGCTGGCGGGCCGCGATGTGGATCGCGGTATCGGCATTGTCCTTCAGAGGCACCGGCTTGCCGCCGCGCACGCCCTCGTCGCACGTGATGATGAACGTCGAACCACAGTCGACGATACGGCCGGCAAGCGCTTCCGGCGAGAACCCGCCGAAGACGACGGAATGCACGGCGCCGATGCGGGCACAGGCGAGCATGGCATAGGCCGCTTCGGGTATCATCGGCATATAGATGGTGACGCGGTCACCTTTCTTGACGCCATGCTTCTTCAACACGTTCGCCATGCGGCAGACATGCTCGTAGAGCTCGTTATAGGTGATCTTCTTGTCGATATAGGGATTGTCGCCTTCGAAGATGATGGCGACCTGGTTGCCGTGCGTTTTCAGGTGGCGGTCGATGCAGTTGTGGGAAACGTTCGTCTGACCGTCTTCGAACCACTTGATCGAGACCTTCCCGGTAAAGGACGTGTTCTTGACCTTCGTATAGGGCTTGAACCAGTCAATCCGCTTGCCGTGCTTGCCCCAGAATTTGTCCGGGTTCTCGATGCTATCCTCGTACCATTTCTCATACTTGGCCTTATCGATCAGGGCATGGCTCTTCACCAGTTTCGTAACCGGATGGATCTTTTCCGACATGTGGTTCCTCCTCAACACAGGCACCGGCTAACTGCGCAAGGCGATCACCGGAACTCGATTTAGGCATTCATAGCAGGTCAAAAGCACCCGGCAATTAGACAAAGGTCATTTCATTCCTGATCAATTGCAATTCTGCGTCACTCCAGTTATATAGCGCCATATTTCCCGGATATTATGGTGATATCCACGGACCGCGACACCGGCGCGGACGACAGAAGGACTATATCCATGGCTCAACAATTGCTCATGCCGAAGGCGACCGCCATCTGGCTCGTCGACAATACGGCGCTGTCTTTCGATCAGATCGCCCAGTTCTGCAAGCTGCATCCCCTCGAGGTGAAAGCAATTGCCGACGGCGAGGCAGCGCAGGGCATCAAGGGCCTGGACCCGATCTCGACCGGCCAGCTTTCACGCGATGAAATTGCCCGCGCCGAAGCTAATCCGAACCACAAGTTGAAACTCTCGGAGCCGAAGGTTCGCGTTCCCGAATCCAAGCGCCGTGGTCCGCGTTACACGCCTGTTTCCAAGCGCCAGGACCGTCCGAATGCCATTCTCTGGCTCGTTCGCAATCACCCGGAGCTGAAGGATGCTCAGATTTCACGCCTCGTCGGCACGACGAAATCGACGATCGAGCAGATTCGTGAACGCACGCATTGGAACTCGGCCAACCTGACGCCGATGGATCCGGTCACGCTCGGCCTCTGCAGCCAGATCGACCTCGATATGGAAGTGGAAAAGGCATCCAGGGGCCGGCCACTGCCGACCGCCGCCGAACTCGGCGCCACGCTGCAGTCCGCCCAGGAAACTGAGCGCATGAGCCCGAATTTCGAACGCGAAGAAGAACGCGAAATCGACGCCGATGCCGTCTTTGCCAAGCTCAAGTCTCTGAAGTCCTCCCCCAAGGACAAGGATGAAGACGAAGACGATCGCTTCTGACCTGTTTGCATAAACGTGAAAAGACCCGCCGGATCTGAACTGACCCCATTAAGTTGGACGGTTTAAAGGCAAGGCAGATTTAAGGGCTGGGTTCTGTATTGTACAGGACTCAGCCCTTTGAGTTTCATTTTGATCCTGTCGTGATTGTAGTAGTGGATATAGTCGGTGATGGCGGACTGCAGGCTTTGAATGCTGGCGAATTTGGTCGGGTAGAACAGCTCTGATTTCAGCACCGCGAAGAAGCTTTCCATTGCCGCGTTGTCGAGGCAGTTGCCTTTGCGTGACATGCTTTGGATGACGTCGTGTTTTTCAAGCGTGCGCTGATAGGCGGTCATCTGATAGTGCCATCCCTGATCGGAATGCAGGATCGGCTTTTCGCCGCTCCCCAGCCGGTCCAGCGCCTTACTGAGCATGGTTTCCACGAGTTTGAAGACGGGACGGCGGGCTGTCTCGAAGGCGATGATCTCGCCATTGAAGAGGTCCATGACCGGTGAGAGATAGAGCTTTTCGCCCGCAACGTTGAACTCGGTCACATCCGTCACCCATTTCTGGTTTGCATCCTCAGCCGTGAACTTGCGCTGGATGAGATCGGGAGCGGTGCGGCCGGTAGCGCCCTTGTAGGACCGATACTTCTTCGGCCGCACCAGCGATTTCAAACCCATTTGCCCCATCAGCCGCTGAACTGTCTTGTGATTGACGCGCCGTCCCAGTCGGCAGATGGCAGCCGTGATGCGGCGATAGCCATAGCGCCCCTTGTGAAGGGCGAAGATGGCTTTGATGCTGTCTTTGAGCGCGGCATGGCGGGCGGCCAGCGATGCTGCCGTTTGCTGGTAGTAGAACGTGCTGCGGGCCAGGCCTGCCAATTGCAGCAGACCGGCAAACGAATGGAGCGGCCTTAACGCGTGAACGGCTTGCGCTTTTTGAGCCGCTGTTGTTCCTGCGTTAAGGCCTCCAGTTTTTTTAGGAAAGCGTTCTCCATGCGCAGATAGGCCAGTTCCGAAAGCAACTCCTCGCGGCTCTTCGTGTCATCGCTCGCCAAGGCTTGCGGTTCATCGTGGGCAGGCGGTTTGGGCATCAATCGGGGCCTTCCTCTGCACCGCGGGGCCAACGCCTCTATCCCGCCGCGCTCGTAACACGTCTCCCAATCGACAAGGCTACTCTTGTTGCGGATGTTGAAAATCGCAGCCGCCTGCCGATAGGAAAGCCCATCGTCCCACATCCGCTGCAATACCGAAAGCTTGAAAGACGCGTCAAAGGAGCTGTATTTCTTTACCAACCCTGACACGCCATGCGCCGCATGAGCCGCAGCCCATTTGCGCACCGTCGAATGATCAACGTCAAACCGAGCCGCTACTGCGCGTGCCCCTTCCGTGCCGCTCTCATAAGCGGCGATGACGGACTGCTTGAACGCTAAGCTGTACTTGGACATGCAAAACCCCCGAAGGTCGGTGTCCAACTTTCGGGGGTCAGTTCAATCGCTCCGGCGGGTCTTTTGTTTTCCGCTGTTGCCGCGTTTAGCTGCGGAAGAGCGACAGGATGTTCTGAGATGCCGAGTTCGCAATCGACAGAGATTGGATTGCAAGCTGCTGCTGCGTCTGAAGAGCGGTCAGCTTGGACGATTCTTCTTCCATGTCGGCGTCGACGAGGCGGCCGATGCCGGAGTCGATCGAGTCGCTCAAAGTCGAGACGAAATCCTCCTGCAGTTGGATGCGAGTGGAGATCGAACCGAGCTGTGCACCGGCGCTGGTCATCGCCTTCAGAGCGGATTCGACAGCCGTCAGCGCCAGACCGACGTCCTCTGTGGTGAAATTGGTGATGTCCATCTTATAGACGGAGCCGATCGTACCGTTCGAGGTGCCGATAATACCCGTGGACGTTTCGATCAGGCCTCCGCTCATGCCGAACAGGACGTTGCCGACCGAGGTGTCATCGAGGATATATTCGGTCTGCTTGACGGATACAGCGTTCGAACCATCGCGAACGAAGGTCGAAACGACGCTCTTCGTACCCTCGCCGGCGACCCAGTTTTCACCGGAGAAGGAAGCAGACTGAGCGATGCTCAGCAGCTGAGCCTGAAGCTGGGAAATCTCCTCCTGAACCTTGGCCTTGTCGACGCCCTTTTCGGTTGCGGCAACCAGCTTGGCCTTGATTTCGGAAACAATATCGATGGCGCTGTCCATCGCGGCATAGGCAGTGTCGACCTTGGCGGCACCGAGGCCGAGAGCGTCGGAAACGGCCGAAAGCGCCTTGTTGTCGGAACGCATGGTCGTTGCGATCGACCAGTAAGCGGCATTGTCAGCCGCCTTGCCGACGCGCAGGCCGGACGAAACGTGGTCCTGGGTTTCCTTGAGGCTTTGGTTTACACCGCGAAGGGTCTGCAGTGCCGCCATTGCGGCAGTGTTCGTTAGAATGCTTGACATCGCTTTTTGTCCAATTCGCTTGGGTGAAAGGGCATTCCGGCCGAAGCCGAGAGCGGCGGTGCTTCATGCTCACCTGCAACAGGTGTCCGTGCGCCGAACCTAGCGAAAACATGGTTAACAACTCGTCAACGCTGGTTACTTCTCGTCAACGAACCTTACCGAATAGGTAATCTCCTACATTGGAAGCGAGCCAAAACCCTTGCTGCGCAAGGCATCCGCGATTTCATGCAGAATAGCCGGATCGTCGATGGTCGCCGGCATTTTCCATGGTTCGCTGTCGGCGATCTTCTGCATCGTGCCACGCAGGATCTTGCCCGAACGGGTCTTCGGCAGACGTTCGACGACAATCGCCGTCTTGAATGCGGCCACCGGACCGATCTGGTCGCGAATCAGTTTAACGACCTCTGCTTCGATCGTCGCCTTCGCCCTGGTGACGTTCTTCTTGAGCACAAGGAAGCCGCAAGGCACCTGCCCCTTGAGCGGATCTGCAATACCGACGACGGCGCACTCCGCAACATCCGGATGCTTTGCGCAGACCTCTTCCATTGCTCCTGTCGAGAGCCTGTGGCCAGCACAATTGATGATGTCGTCCGTGCGCGACATGATGAACAGATAGCCGTCGTCATCCAAATAACCGGCGTCCGCTGTCTTGTAGTATCCCGGGAATTCCTCGAGATATGCCGAGCGAAAACGCTCATCCGCCTTCCAGAGTGTCGGCAGACAACCCGGCGGCAAGGGCAGCTTGGCGACGATGTTGCCGAGCGTGCCGGGTGGCACCTGATGTCCTGCGTCGTCGAGAACCTGGATCTCATAACCAGGCACCGGCACGGATGCTGATCCGTGCTTTACTGGAAGCCCGCCGAGACCGAGTGGATTTGCAGCGACCGGCCAGCCGGTTTCCGTTTGCCACCAATGATCGACGACGGGAACCTTAAGCATCTTTTCCGCCCATTTGAGAGTTTCGGGATCGGCTCGCTCACCCGCAAGAAAAAGAGCCCGGAAATGCGGGTTCGAATAGCGGCGCACGAACTCGCCATCGGCATCTTCCCGGCGAATTGCGCGGAATGCTGTCGGAGCGGTAAAGAGAACACGCACATCGTATTCGCAAATCACGCGCCAGAACGCGCCGGCGTCGGGTGTGCCGACGGGTTTGCCCTCAAAGATTACAGTCGCCACACCCGCAAGCAACGGCGCATAGACGATATAGGAATGACCGACCACCCAGCCGATATCGGAGGCTGCCCAGAAAACTTCGCCGGGTTTCATTGCATAGATGTTCGCCATCGACCAGTGCAGCGCGACCATGTGCCCGCCATTGTCACGGACGACGCCTTTCGGCTGACCGGTGGTGCCGGATGTGTAAAGGATATAGAGCGGATCGATCGCTTTGACGGCTACGCAAGGAATGCTCCTGCCATGGTGAAGCGCTACGGTCTCTTGGAAAGCATGATCACGCCCAGGCACAAGTTCGGCCGTCAGTTGCGGCCTTTGCAGAACGAGGCAATGTGCGGGCTTTGATTTCGCCGCATCGATGGCCTGATCGACAAGCGGCTTGTAAGCCACGACACGGCCGGGCTCCAATCCGCAGCTGGCAGTGACCACGAGCTTTGCGCCTGAATCATCGATGCGGGCCGCAAGTTCGTTGGCAGCGAACCCCCCAAAAACCACTGAGTGGATGGCGCCGATGCGAGCGCAGGCAAGCATGGAGAAAATGGCTTCAGGCACCATAGGCATGTAGATGATGACACGATCGCCTTTGCCGATGCCGAACGCTTGAAAGGTCGCCGCGATTGCCTGCACTTCGCCAAGCGCTTCCTCGTAACTAAAACGTGCCTTGGCGCCACTCATGGCACTGTCGAAGATGATGGCTGTTTCGGTGCCGCGGCCTGCCAACACATGACGGTCCAGGCAATTGTAACAGGTGTTGGTCTCACCGTCTGCGAACCAGCGGCCGTAAACGCCCTTTGACGGCGAGAAGACCTGCTGCGGCTCCTTGAACCAGGTGATCGCTCTTGAAGCATCGCGCCAGAATGCGTCCGGATCGCTCTTCCAGCTCGCATAGACCTGTCGATAGCTGCTTTGCATTTGCTCCTCCCCAGGACATACGCGCCGTCTGGCGAGTTTAGGCGAGGGGAGGCTGGACCGGAAGCCCGACAAAAGCAGAAGACTAACGCGCGCCGAAAATAGCGGATCCGACGCGCACGCTCGTCGCACCGAAGGCCACGGCGGTTTCGTAGTCCCCCGACATGCCCATTGAGAGTTTTTCGACACCGCATTTTCCTGCGATCTTAGCCAGCAGGGCAAAATGCGGACCGGGATTTTCCTCGGCTGGGGGAATGCACATCAGGCCCTCGATCGAAAGGCCGAGCTCATTCCGGCAAAAATCGACGAATGCGGGTGTATCGGCGGGCGCAATACCGGCCTTTTGCGGTTCTAAACCGCTATTCACCTGGACATAGAGCCGAACGGTCTTACCTTGCCTTTTCATTTCCCCGGCGATCGCGCGGGCAATCTTTTCCCGGTCGACGGTTTCTATGACATCAAAGAGCGCAACGGCATCCGCTGCCTTATTCGATTGCAGCGGTCCGATAAGGTGCAGCTCGATGCCGGGCGTCTCGGTCTTGAGTTCCGGCCATTTGCCTTGACTTTCCTGAACGCGGTTCTCGCCGAAAAAGCGCTGACCAGCCGCAATCGCGGGGCGGATGGCCTCCGCATCGAAGGTCTTCGACACGGCAACGAGTTGAACCGATCCGGCAGGACGCTGAGACTGACGCTCTGCTGCCGAAATGCGCGTGCGAACATCGTTCAACCGCTCTTGAAGTTCCATTATCTTATCCCGACATGTCCGCAAAAGGAGGATGGCATGCACTAACCGCGCCTGACATTCTTGCCAAGGCCCTGTCTACCAAAAAGCAGTTCACCGCGAGGGAGGGGCGCTTGCAGTACCTGCAAAACTTGACGCTACAGCGGTTTCATGGTGAAGGTCACCACCAACCTCCCCTGATTTTCCGGAAATTCGAATACCATGGCTACCGAACGTTATAATCCGCGCGATGCCGAGCCCCGCTGGCAGCAAAAATGGAACGAGGCGAAGGTCTTTGAGACCGACAACGCCGATCCGCGCGAAAAATACTATGTACTTGAAATGTTTCCCTATCCGTCGGGCCGAATTCACATGGGCCATGTGCGCAACTACGCGATGGGTGACGTCGTGGCCCGTTACAAGCGGGCCCGCGGTTTCAATGTCCTGCACCCGATGGGCTGGGATGCCTTCGGGATGCCGGCGGAAAACGCCGCCATGGAGCGCGGCGTCCATCCGGCGTCGTGGACCTACCAGAATATCGACTCGATGAAATCGCAGTTGAAGGCCATGGGGCTTTCGCTCGATTGGAGCCGGGAGTTTGCCACCTGCGACGTGGAATACTACCAGCATCAGCAGCATCTTTTCCTGGACTTCCTGGAGAAAGGCCTGGTCTACCGGAAGCAGTCGAAAGTCAATTGGGACCCGGTCGACAATACCGTTCTTGCCAATGAACAGGTTATCGACGGCCGCGGCTGGCGTTCGGGTGCTCTGGTCGAGCAGCGGGAACTCACACAGTGGTTCTTCAAGATAACTGACTTCAGCCAGGATCTGCTTGACGCTCTGGATACACTCGACCAGTGGCCGGAGAAAGTTCGTCTGATGCAGAAGAACTGGATCGGCCGCTCCGAGGGTCTGATGATCCGCTGGGAAATCGTGCCGCAGACGGCGCCTGCCGGCGAAACCGAGGTGACGGTTTATACCACACGTCCCGACACGCTGTTTGGCGCCTCCTTCCTTGCGATCGCAGCCGATCACCCCCTGGCAAAGGATGCTGCCGCGTCAAATCCAGCTATCGAAGCCTTCTGCGAAGAGTGCCGCCGGGCCGGCACCTCGCTGGCAGCCCTTGAGACGGCCGAGAAGAAGGGCATGGATACCGGTATCCGGGTCAAGCATCCGCTTGATTCATCGTGGGAACTTCCGGTCTATATCGCCAATTTCGTACTGATGGACTATGGCACGGGCGCTATTTTCGGTTGCCCGTCCGGCGACCAGCGAGACCTCGATTTCGCGCGCAAATATGGTTTGCCAGTTGTTCCGGTGGTCATGCCGAAGGACGGCGATGCCACAGCCTTCACGATCGGTGACACCGCCTACGACGGCGACGGCGTGATGATCAACTCCCGCTTCCTTGACGGCAAACCGACGGACGAAGCCTTCAGCATCGTTGCCGACCACCTGGCGGCAACGATGCTCGGCAATGTGCCGCAGGGCGAACGCAAGGTGAATTTCCGCCTGCGCGACTGGGGCATTTCGCGCCAGCGCTATTGGGGCTGCCCGATCCCGGTTGTCCATTGCGATGCCTGCGGTGTCGTGCCGGTGCCGAAGACGGACCTGCCCGTCAAGCTGCCCGCGGACGTAACCTTCGATCAGCCGGGCAATCCGCTCGACCGCCACCCGACCTGGCGGCATGTCGCCTGCCCAACCTGCGGCAACAACGCCCGGCGCGAAACGGACACGATGGACACCTTCGTCGATTCGAGTTGGTACTTCACGCGCTTTACGGCACCTTGGGAAGGTGTCCCCACCGATCCGGCTGTCGCAAACCGTTGGCTTCCCGTCGATCAGTATATCGGCGGCATCGAACACGCCATTCTGCATCTGCTCTATTCGCGTTTCTTCACGCGTGCGATGCGCGAGACGGGTCATGTTGACGTTAAGGAGCCATTCAAGGGCCTCTTCACCCAGGGCATGGTCGTCCATGAGACATACAGCCGCGGTTCGGGCATGAGCCGCGACTGGGTGGCGCCTGCAGACATTCGTATCGAAGAGATCGAGGGCAAACGTCGCGCCTTCCTGCTGGAAGGGGGCGAGGAGGTCTCAATCGGATCGATCGAGAAAATGTCGAAATCCAAGAAGAACGTCGTCGATCCGGATGACATCATAGCTTCCTACGGCGCTGACACGGCGCGGTTCTTCGTTCTCTCGGATTCACCGCCCGAGCGTGATGTGATCTGGTCGGAAGCAGGTGTCGAAGGGGCACATCGCTTCACGCAGCGCCTCTGGCGCTTGATTTCCGAAGCATCCGAAGCCCTGGCTTCCATATCGCCGAATCCGGCTAAGGATGGAGATGCGCTTTCGATCTCCCAGTCAGCCCATAAAACCTTGAAGGCTGTCCAGAACGACTACGACAAGCTTTGGTTCAACAAGGCCGTCGCGCGCATCTATGAACTCGTGAATATTTTGTCTGGCCCGCTGGCGAAAGTAGCGGCAGGCGAGGGCGACGTCGCCTATTGCGCCGCTGTTCGTAACGCGGCGGAAATTCTCGTTCAGCTCGTGGCGCCCATGACGCCGCACCTGGCCGAAGAATGCTGGGCGGCGCTTGGCAACAGCGAGATGCTCGCCCGCACCCCTTGGCCCGTCTATGACGAAGCTCTGGTCGTGGAGAACGACGTCGTGTTGCCGGTCCAGATTAACGGCAAGAAACGCGCCGAATTGACAATTTCTAAAGACGCAGATCAGAATGCCGTGACACAGGCGGTCTTGAAACTCGACGCCGTCATCAATGCGATGAACGGTCAGGCGCCGAAGAAAATTATTGTGGTTCCGCAAAGGATTGTGAACATTGTCGTTTGATATCGCTCCCAGGCTCGCACGCGGCGCCGCAATCACCGTCGTCCTTGCGTTTGCAGCCTTGCTTTCCGCCTGCCAGGTTCGTCCCCTTTACTCGGAAACGTCAGGAGTTGCCGGCAAGCTCGCTTCCGTCGGCTTCTCGGACGCAACGACTCGTGTCGAACAAGAAGTTCGCAACCGACTGATCTTCCTTGCTACGCGCGGCGCCGGCGAGCCCGTCAAGCCGGCCTACGAGGTAGAGCTTCATGTGCGATCTGACGTCGTTGATGCACTTCTTGTCGAATCTTCCGACACGTCGCGCGCCGGTCGCGTGACCGTCAGCGTGGATTACACGCTGCAGGCGACGGCGGACGGCCAGGTCATCAAGTCGGGTAACCGCTACGCTACGGCGCTTGTCGATTTCCCAACCCAAGAGTTTGCCAAGCAGCGCGCAATCCGCGATGCCGAGAACCGCGCGGCACGCCAGGCTGCCGAACTTGTCGGCTTGGATATTGCCGGCGCGCTCGGTCGCTGAGGAAAAAGGGCGTGGCGGAAATTAAATCTCACGAATTTGAAGGCTTCCTTCAACGTTCGGTTTCCGCCTACCGCATCTTCGTCATCTACGGGCCGGATCGTGGCCTGGTTTCCGAACGGGCGGGGCAAATAGCCGGGAAAAGCAGCGTTGCTCTGGATGATCCTTTTTCGCTTATCAAACTCGACATCGGCGACCTACAGAAGGATCCCGGGCGCCTGCTGGATGAGGCGGGTACTATCGGACTTTTCGGAGGAGAAAAACTCCTTTGGGTACGGGGCGCGGCGAATGAAAAATATCTGGTCGACGCACTCGACCACCTTTCCCAAAAGCCGCTCGACGCAACGTCCATCATCGTGGAAGCCGGAGACCTGAAGAAGGGCTCTCTTCTTCGCAAGCTCGCCGAAGGCACGCGCAGCATCGTTGCGATCCCCTGCTATTCGGATGATGCACGCGCCTTGAATGGTTTGATCGACAGTGAGTTGGCATCAGAAGGCCTGCGCATCACGCCTGCCGCAAGGCAAGCTTTGATCGGACTCATCGGCGGTGATCGCATCGCTTCACGCAATGAGGTCAGAAAACTCGCCCTCTACTGCCGCGGCATGGAGACAATCGAGGAACATCATGTGACCGAGATCATCGGCGACGCCAGCGCCATTTCGGTCGACGAAGCCGTGGACGCCATTTTAAGCGGAAACACCGGCAATTTCCTGCATGCCATGCAGAAGATCACGACATCCAAGACAGCTGTCTTCCTCGTCATTCAAGCTTGCCTGAAACAGTTTCAGCTTCTGGACGCGATGCGCGCAGAAATGGATGAAAAGCGGCTTCAGGCAGCTCAGGTTATGCAGACCCATGGTCGCCATCTGCATTTCCGACGCAAACCGATTATCGAACAGGCGCTACGCACCTGGAATGCAGACGCCATCAGCCGTGAAACAAGCAGGCTGCAGTCGGCAATCCTGCAGACAAGAAGGCGTCAGAGCCTGGAGGACAGCATCGCGCTGCAAACATTGCTGTCCACAACGCTTCAAAGCGGGCGAAAAGGGTAAGGCTTACCGCCGCTCTAGGAGCCGGCAGACTTCTTCAAGCTGCTCCAGCGATTTATAAGCAATGCGGATCTGGCCGCCGCTGGACTTGTGATTGATGGTAACATCAAGCCCAAGTGTGTCGGAAAGCGTGCGCTCGAGTGCGAGTGTATCAGAATCCTTCTGATCACGTGGAGCAGCCGTACGCTGCGGCTCGGATTGCGCCTTGATATCGTTCTGCGCGAGCTTTTCGGCATCGCGGACGGACATTCCCTTCGAGACGATCGTGCGGGCAAGGGCCGTCGGATCCGATGTTGGAACCAGTGCACGTGCATGACCCGCCGACAGACTGCCGGCCGCAAGAAACTCACGGACAGGTTCTGGAAGCTTGAGCAGGCGCAAAGAATTTGCGACATGGCTTCGGCTTTTGCCGATGATCTCGCCCAGGTCGTTCTGAGTATAGCCGTATTCGGCGATAAGCTGCTCGTAACCCAGCGCCTCTTCGAGGGGGTTGAGGTCCGATCGCTGAACATTCTCGACGATCGCGATCTCGAGCGCCGTCTTGTCGTCGACATCGCGGATGATCACCGGAATTTCGACAAGACCTGCGAGCTGGGCGGCGCGCCATCTTCTTTCGCCGGCTATTATTTCATACTGGTTCGTTGCATGCGTACGAACAACGATTGGCTGTACGATACCATGCTGGCGAATAGAGCTGGCAAGATCGTGCAACTCGCTATCATCAAAAAAACGCCGCGGATTGCGCGGGTTCCGGCTGACAAACTCGATCGGGATGAGACGGTCTGCACTTACACCGCTCTTTTCGCCCTCGACAGGCACCGGCTGATCCATTTCACCGATCAGTGCAGCAAGGCCGCGACCTAAACGTCTCTTCGATACATCGTCATTCATTGGGATACTCACTTGAAGCTTAAGCGGCGAGACGCTGGCGTTCACGCTGGATGACCTCGGAGGCCAGCTGTAGGTATGCCTGGCTACCGGCGCATTTCAAATCATAAAGGATCGCAGGCTTACCATATGAAGGCGCTTCGGAAACACGGACATTGCGCGGGATGAGCGTGTGATAAACTTTCTCGCCGAGATGGGATCGAACGTCACTCACCACTTGCTGGGCAAGATTGTTTCGCGCATCGAACATCGTCAGCACGATGCCCTGGATATCCAAACGTGGATTTACCGTTCGTCGAACCTGATCAACCGTCTCCAAGAGCTGACTTAACCCCTCCAATGCGAAAAATTCACATTGTAACGGAACCAAAACGGAATGCGCCGCAGCCATCGCGTTCATCGTCAACAGGTTGAAAGAAGGCGGGCAATCCAACAAAATATAAGTAAATTCAAAGGCTTGAGGAGTCGAAAGAGCCTTGCGCAGCTTGAATACCCGATCGCTCTGCTGAGCGATTTCCATTTCGATACCGAGCAAATCCATTGTCGACGGCACGATCGAAAGATTTGGAACAGCGGTGGGCAAAGACGCCTCCGTCACCCCGGCCTCACCAATCAGCAAGTCATAAGAAGAGAGTTTGCGATCTTTTCGATCGATCCCGAGGCCAGTGCTTGCGTTACCCTGAGGATCGAGGTCGACGATCAGGACTCGTTCGCCGATGGCAGCCAACGCGGTCGCCAGGTTAATGGCAGTGGTCGTCTTGCCAACACCACCCTTTTGATTGGCTATTGTAATTATCCGGTTTCGTTCAAAGGCCATGGCCGCATCATCCGAACTGTTAAACCACGCGCTGGAGATTGAAGATCTCGAGAATCACCGAATCTCTCTCGACAACGCTTCGGTGTTCTAGCAGATCAAATCGCCAACGACCACGTGCCTTGACAATTTCAGCAGCGTAATCCCGGCCTTTATGAAAAAATGCGCGAGTATCTTTATTGAGAAGCATCCAGGGCTCCGCAAAGTCGCAGAGTTTATCGAGATCCGCGAGGGCCCGTGCGGAGATAGCCTCGCAGGACGGGACAATAGCCGGTCCGTCCTCGATGCGGACAGAATGCACGGAACCGCGTGCGCCGGTCTCGCGAAGGGCCAACCTGAGGAAGGACGCCTTCTTGTTGTTGCTCTCAATAAGATGAGCCCACCCATCTCCAAGCTCGGCCAGAAAGATAGCGGTGATCACGCCGGGAAATCCGCCGCCGCTCCCCATGTCCACCCACCGTTTGGGGCCGGGGCTCAGTTGAAAGATCTGCGCGCTGTCGGCGACATGTCTTTGCCATGTATCACTCAACGTCGAGGGAGCGGCGAGGTTGATGGATTTGGACCACTTGCCAAAGAGGCCAACAAAATGCTCAAGTCTGTCTTGTGTTTCACGTGAAACACTTTGACCGTTCAACTCCATGGAAGACTCTCAAAACGTGTGTTTAAGCGACCGACCGCTGTGCAGCCTCTATCTTTCGCAAATGAACGAGCAGAAGAGAGATGGCCGCGGGCGTCATACCATCTAGCTGTGCAGCTTGAGCGACATTGAACGGCCGCTGCGTACCAAGCTTCTGCTTGAGCTCATTCGAAAGGCCAGCCAAAGTTGAATAGTCGAAATCGTCTGGAATGAGGCGATTCTCGTCACGTTGGATATCAACAATATCTGAAGACTGCCGGCGCATATAGACGGCATATGAAGCTTCGATTTCAACGGCCTGCGCGATCGGCTTGCTCAATGCTTTAAGCTCGGGCCATACATTTGACAGCAGCCCCATGTCGAAATCGGGGTAGGCGAGCAACTCGTAGGCCGAACGCCGCTGCCCATCCAAATTGATCTTCAAGCCAAACCGCCGGGCGTCGTTCGGCGTGATATGCAACGCCTTCAGCTGTTCTCGCGCACCATCAAGAGCCCGTTTGTATTCGTGGAATTTGGCACGACGAGCTTCTCCCAGACATCCGATCTCCTCCGCGATCGGAGTGAGCCTCATGTCGGCGTTATCCGCACGCAGCGAAAGGCGGTATTCCGCGCGCGAGGTGAACATGCGATAGGGCTCGGCAACGCCCCTCGACGTCAAATCGTCAATCATGACGCCGATGTAGGAGTTTGTGCGGCTCAGATAGACCGGTGTTTGATTGCCCGCCCGCCGCGCGGCATTGAGACCCGCCATGAGCCCTTGGGCCGCTGCCTCCTCATAACCAGTCGTTCCGTTGATCTGCCCTGCGAGGTAAAGCCCCGGCATTCGCTTCGCTTCGAGAGCAGGTGTCAGCTCACGCGGATCGACGTGATCGTATTCGATCGCATAGCCGGGTTGGATGATAGAAACCTTTTCGAGGCCCGGTATGGTTCGGATGAAGGCATCCTGAACCTCTGCCGGCAGCGACGTCGAAATACCATTCGGATAGACGGTATCGTCGTCCAAGCCTTCTGGCTCGAGGAAAATCTGATGCCCATCCCGCTCGCCGAACTTCACGATCTTGTCTTCGATAGAGGGACAATAGCGCGGTCCAACGCCCTCGATCTGACCGGAATACATTGCCGAACGATGCAGGTTGTCCTGGATGAGTTTATGTGTTGCAGCCGTCGTCCGCGTTACCCCACATTCAATCTGGGGATTCGTAATTGCATCGGTCATGAATGAGAACGGCGTTCTCTCCTCATCTGCGCCTTGGCGGCCGACGGATGCCCAATCAATCGTTTTCCCGTCAAGGCGCGCTGGCGTGCCGGTCTTTAGGCGACCGAGCCGAAGCCCGAGGCGAGACAATGTTCCAGACAAACCGAGAGACGGATCTTCGCCGACGCGGCCCGCAGGAATCGTCTTGTCCCCGATATGAATCAGCCCGCGCAAGAAGGTTCCTGTCGTCAGGACGACGGCGCCGCAGCTTAGAATCCGGCTATCTTTCATGACGACGCCCGTGATGCGGCCGTCTGATATATCAATATCAAAGGCATCGCCCTCGATAACCCCAATATTATCAGTAGCTTCGATTGCTGCTTGCATTGCGGCTCGATAAAGCTTCCGATCGGCCTGGGTGCGTGGGCCTCGAACCGCCGGACCCTTTTTGCGATTGAGCATCCGGAACTGGATGCCGGCTGCATCGGCCATACGACCCATGAGACCGTCCAATGCATCTACCTCACGCACCAGGTGGCCTTTACCAAGACCGCCAATCGCAGGGTTGCAGGACATGACCCCGATCGTGTCGCGCCGATGCGTCACCAGGGCCGTGCGAGCGCCGAGGCGGGCTGCTGCGCTGGCCGCTTCGCACCCTGCGTGACCACCTCCGATCACAACGACGTCGTACTGATAGACACTCATTTCGCCCTTCTCGCACGCTTCCAGTGTTTCACGTGAATCATTTTCCGATGCAAAATTCTGAAAAGATCACGTCAAGTAAATTCTCAACATCGACGCGCCCTGTAATCCTGCCCAAGGCGTTGCCTGCGATACGAAGGTTCTCGGCTCTAATATCGAGCTCTGCCGGCGGATCCACCAAGGCTGCCTCGATCGCCTTCAGGCATTCCGCAAGCGAATCCTTTTGCCGCTTGCGGCTTGGAATCGCCAGGCTATGGCTGCCTAGCTGCCGCTCCAGCCGCTCGGCGATGGCGGCGCGAAGGGCAACCAATCCCGCATCGGTGACGGCAGATATTGTCAGGTCGTAGGCGTCCGGACCATTTCCCGCGGATATATCGGCCTTTGTCCCGATCCGCAAGACTTCCGCATTGGCGATTGGCTGGAGCGCACGCGTACCCTCTGCCATGTCCTCGAGATAGAGGACAAGGCTCGCTTCAGAGATGACCTGCGTCGCACGCCGGATACCCTCTTGCTCCACGAGTTCATTTGCTTCCCGCAAACCTGCCGTATCATAAAGTTTTACGAGGAAGCCATTGATATCGAGATCTACGTGAAGAACATCCCGCGTCGTTCCCGCGACGTCGGTCACGATCGCAACCTCTCGCCGTGCAAGGGCATTCATTAGGGTCGATTTTCCGGCATTCGGCGCCCCCGCGATAACGACCTTGAAGCCATCGCGGATAATCTCGCCGGCGTGCGCGTGGGCGAGATGGCTTTTTATCTCCACCTGGAGTCGGCCGACATCATCCCAGACCAGATCCGATACGGAACCGGGTACGTCATCTTCATCGGCAAAGTCGAGTTCGGCTTCGATCAGGGCGCGAGCCCGCGTCAATCGTTCCGCCCACGAATCGTACAGTCGGGAGAGTTTTCCCTGGCTATGCTCGACCGCCAGGCGTCTTTGCATCTCCGTTTCCGCAGCTATCAGATCGGCCAAACCCTCGATCTCGACGAGGTCGAGCTTGCCGTTTTCAAAAGCCCGACGCGAGAATTCCCCTTCGGCCGCCATCCGCACGCTGTCGATCGTCTCCAGTTCTTCGAATAGCGCATTAATGACGGCCCGGCTGCCATGCATCTGGAGCTCGGCGCAGTCTTCGCCTGTAAAAGACGCCGGAGATGGAAAGAAGAGTACTAAACCGCTGTCGATGATTGAACCGTTACGCAAACGAATCGTTCGCAGCGACGCCCTGCGCGCCGGTGGAACGTCGCCTGTCAGCAATTGCACAGCATCACGTGTCTTCGCACCACTGAGGCGGATAACCGCAACGCCGGAGGGGACTGCTCCGCTCGACAGCGCATAGATGGTTTCGTTCGACATCCTCGGTTACTCTGGCCGCGCGGATTCTTCAAAAACAAAAGCCGGCCACGAAAAATGACCGGCTTTATTATCGACGGCCGGCTATCTGTTACGTGTTCATCGACTCGAAGAAATCCGGATTACTCTTCGTCTGCTTCAGCTTGTCGATAAGAAACTCGATCGCGTCGGTTGTTCCCATGGGGGCAAGAATACGTCGAAGCACGAAGATTTTCTGCAGGTCCTGACGCGGGACAAGCAGATCCTCCTTGCGCGTGCCGGACTTCAGAATATCCATCGCCGGGAAGATGCGCTTGTCCGCTACCTTACGATCCAGAACGATTTCCGAGTTACCGGTGCCCTTGAATTCTTCGAAGATGACTTCATCCATACGGCTGCCGGTATCAATGAGTGCCGTCGCGATAATCGTCAGCGAGCCGCCTTCTTCGATGTTACGGGCAGCGCCGAAGAACCGCTTCGGCCGTTGCAGAGCGTTTGCATCGACACCACCTGTCAGAACCTTACCGGAAGAGGGCACCACGGTGTTGTAGGCGCGTCCGAGGCGCGTGATCGAATCAAGCAGGATGACGACATCGCGGCCGTGTTCGACAAGCCGCTTTGCCTTTTCGATCACCATCTCGGCCACCTGCACGTGACGCACAGCTGGCTCGTCGAATGTGGAAGAAATCACTTCACCGCGCACCGAACGCTGCATGTCCGTCACTTCCTCAGGACGTTCGTCGATCAGCAGAACGATCAGGTAGCATTCCGGATGATTTGCGGTGATCGAGTGCGCAATATTCTGCAGAAGGACGGTCTTACCGGTTCTGGGCGGCGCGACGATGAGACCACGCTGGCCCTTGCCAAGCGGCGCCACGAGATCGATGACGCGCGAAGACAGATCCTTCGATGTCGGAACGTCGAGTTCCATCTTGAATCGTTCATTCGGATAAAGCGGCGTCAGATTGTCGAAGTGAACCTTATGACGGATCTTTTCCGGATCGTCGAAATTGATCGTATTCACCTTGAGCAGAGCAAAATAGCGCTCACCTTCCTTCGGACCGCGGATGGGTCCCTCGACCGTATCGCCAGTTTTCAGCGAGAATCGGCGGATCTGCGAAGGGGAAATATAAATATCGTCCGGACCCGGCAGATAGTTAGCGTTTGGCGAACGCAGGAAGCCGAAACCATCCTGCAGGACTTCCACGACGCCTTCGCCGATGATCTCGACATCCTGGCTCGCGA
This sequence comes from Rhizobium gallicum bv. gallicum R602sp, assembly GCF_000816845.1. Taxonomy (NCBI): domain Bacteria; kingdom Pseudomonadati; phylum Pseudomonadota; class Alphaproteobacteria; order Hyphomicrobiales; family Rhizobiaceae; genus Rhizobium; species Rhizobium gallicum. The sequence goes on from NZ_CP006877.1 coordinate 4,131,370, forward strand.
GAACCTTCAGGATCGCAAACATCAGTTCCTGTTTGCGCATGGTGCTTGCATTTTCGACCTCGAGCGATTCGGCGAACGCCAGAAGATCGGTCGGGGATTTACTCTTAAGTTCCTGAAGCTTCATTTCAGCCATGAAGTGACCATTACTCTATATTTCGAAGGGGAGAAGGCTATGTTGCGTCGTTTCGGTGTTGCGAAAGGGCTCGCAGACGACTGAACTCAAAACACATGCCACGAAGATGAGATGCGCGGAAAATAGCGACTAAGATACGAGCCCGCAAGGGGGCTTCTAAAAATGAAGTAAATTTAAGCCGCGTCTATTCAATTCAAAACGGCTTAACGACGGCAAGGATGACAATCAGGATCATCAGCAGCGTCGGCGCTTCATTCATGAATCTCCAATACCGCGCCGACCGTCGGTTTTCGTCACGGGCAAAAGCATCAACCGCTCGACTGAAAAACATGTGAACGCCACTCAGGAGCACGACCAGGGCGAGCTTGGCATGCAGCCAGCCGCCCTGAAAACCGTAGACAGACCAAGCCAGATACAAGCCAAAGACCCAAGTCAGCATCATCGCCGGGTTCATGATGACATTCAGCAGGCGTCGCTCCATGATCTTGAAGGTCTCCGACTGCGCTGAACCTGGCTCCGCATCCGTATGGTAGATGAAGAGCCGCGGCATGTAGAACAGCCCGGCCATCCAGGAGATCACCGCGATAATGTGCAGCGCCTTGATCCACAGATAGAGGTCGTCCGGGTTCCATACGAACAGCCCGACAGCAAGCAGCGCAAAGAGGACGAGGGCAAAATGCGCTCGTCGCCGTGCGTAGCTACCAGGTCGCTGATCCGTCTGCCTTTCCATCATCAATTCCCGCCGCGGCGAACACGTTCGACAAGCAGGCGAACATTTTCCGGATCGGCCTGCGGCGTGATTCCATGACCGAGGTTGAAGATCAGCGGCCCGCCACCGAGATGCGCCAAGATTTCGTCGACACCCTCCTCAAGCGCCCGCCCGCCGGCAACAAGCCTCATCGGATCAAGGTTGCCTTGAACCGCTCCCTCCTTTTGAAGATCAGCAGCAAATTCAAGCGGTACCGACCAATCAAGACCAATCGCGTCAGCACCGGTCTTCTGCCTGTAGGTCTTCAAAAGATAGCCCGCACCCTTGGCAAACGAGATGACCCGCGCATTCGGACGCCGTGCCTTGATAACGGCAATCATCCGAGCAACTGGCTTGATTGCATAAGCCTCGAATTCCTTTTCCCCAAGGACGCCGGCCCAAGAATCGAAAATCTGCACGGCATCAGCGCCGGCATCTATTTGCGTCACGAGATACTCGGCGGAGATATCCGCAAGCAGCATCAACAGCCGTTCAAATGCTTTTGGATACTGGTAGGCGAAAAGCCTCGCAGGCGCTTGGTCAGGTGTGCCGCGACCCGCAATCATGTAGGTTGCCACCGTCCAGGGCGCACCACAAAAGCCGAGAAGCGTCGTTTCTTCCGGGAGCTCCGCGCGCAACCGCCGTACGGTCTCAAACACCGGCTTCAGATAGTCGATAACTCCTTCCGCATCCAGACGTGAAATTCCAGCCTCGTCGATCGGCTCCATCTCTGGACCATGGCCTTCCGTAAAACGCACATTGCGCTTCATGGCATCGGGAATGACGAGAATGTCAGAGAAGAGGATCGCCGCATCGAAGCCGTAGCGGCGGATGGGCTGCAGCGTCACTTCGACAGCGTGTTCGGGTGAATAGCAAAGATCGAGGAAGCTTCCGGCCTTTGCACGCGTTTCCCGGTATTCCGGGAGATAACGACCTGCCTGTCTCATTAGCCAGACCGGCGGAGGGGAGAGAGTTTCGCCGTCGAGA